>CALDHF010000033.1 GCA_937941595.1 uncultured Acaryochloris sp.
AGACTTTTTCTTGAGCTTGACATGAATATCGTAGCGCGTGCTCCACTTATTCTTGATGGCCGTAGTCACGCCAATGGTTTGAATGCCTTTCATAAATTTCGTGGTTTCCGGCGTTAGCTGGGGGAGGAGGGGATTGGTCTCCAGCAAACCGAGCATGCGCGGCATATCAATAAAGAAATGGCCATTATTGGGGTTGAGATCGGACACCGTCGCCCCTTTAAATGCCGCTGCCTGGGTCAAGTTCTCTTTGGGAGGTTGAATAAGACGATGGGCGATCGGTGCACCAAAGGTTAAAAATGCAACATCATCATCTAACCAACCGTGACTGGCAACGGGCAATCCCGGCGGCACCTTCCAGTTAATGACGGTTTTCTTATCAATCTTGGATTCTGCGACTAAAAAATTAAAGCGATCGCCCATGGCCTCATCCAATGCCTGAAACGCCTGATTCGCAGCGGTGCGGTCCTTCGCCTTCGCCAATAAAACCACCCCAATGCCAGTGCCTTCTTTCTCTGAGGTCGGCACCAGTGCCCCTGAGAACTCACCATCCATCCAGCTGGCAAATTGGCTATTGAAATCGACGCCCGTGCGTTTATCCAGGTCATCATTCCAAGCCTTGGGATTGAGGGGAAACACCAGTTTGGCTAAGTTCCCTTGGGCATACTCTCGCCATACCTGTTGAAAATTCCCACCAGACGCCATCATCAAGGTGTCTGAGGGTAATCGTTTGGCAATATCTTTGGCCTTATTCTCAACTTCCAGAACATCCTTGGCTTCAGGGTTTAGCCAAGAGATCGCTTTGAATTGGAGGCCATCTTCGTGCAAAAGAACCGTCGACCCAATGCCTTGCACATTCTGAATGCGTTCTTGGCTCTCAGCCGATAATTTGACCCGACTCAGCTGAGCGGCGGCGATGGGGACATTGATATAGATGTTTGCGATCGCATCTTCGCTTTCGATTTCCTTAAGGGCATCTTGATAACGAGGCACATCTGCCAACGCGGGTTTGCCCTTGAAGGTATCCACCACTGCCTCGATGGGGGCATCCGCCTCCGTAAACACCATCCAGCGATCGCCTAATGTTGCAAACCCATATCGTTGACCATTGTCTGCATCAAACTCGTGAATTTCGATCTCTTTATAGACGCGCTTATTGACTTGCCTGACCGTAGCCAACAGCTTTTCTTTAAATACATTTTCAAATCGCCCCTGATCTCGAATCGGCACCACCCAAATCGTGGCTTGTTGGCTTTGAGTTTCTACGGAGTCAACCGTGGGCGGCAACAGCGCCATGGTGACTTGGTTCGCTGACCAGGGCCGAATATTGTCTGCATAGGATAAACCATTGGGTTTGAGGACGTCTGTTTCTAGGGTATCGACTTTCTGACGAAAGGAGCTTTGGCTATTGGACGTGCCGAATTTGGACATTTGTTGCCACGTGCCAGCCTCAGTGGAGAGGGTCACACTCAACATCACATCCTTAGGAACCACCTTGGACCCTAAGGGTAATGGACCTGATTTCTGATCCCCTTGGAGTAGGAAAAAGGCAAGTGAGCCGCCAATCACCAGCAGGGCAGTTCCCCCCAAGGTCAACATCAATGAACGAGACTGGTTTTTTTGGGATTTGCCTTTGGTCCGGTTGGGTCTAATTCGTTTTTCGCTCATCGCTGCATTAAATCCAAGGTTTAGAGGTCAGTATGCACAACTTCACTAACTTTGGTAAAGTCTTGTCTCCAAAATGGAGCGTAATGCGGTTCATTCAGCCCCCTCTACGCTGATATCCAGTCCATCTGAACATGCTGGCCAAAAACTGCAAAATATATCCATCGCATTCTAAGATAATTTTGTTTTTCTCAACCCTTGTAAAGGCATAAATCATTAGTGACGTTGTCTTGTAGTGTCTGTGCCTTTGTTTAAACCGCTTTGCTTCGCCCACTCATTTAATCACAACCACTCCATTGTTTTTTAGGGTTCAAAATCTGAAAATTTTGAGAATGCATTCCTCTCGCGGTTATCCCGTTAGGCATTTCCGCTTGCTGAAACAAAGGTTTCTTGCTACAAATTACAGGTAATTAAACCTAAAAATACAGGGATATTCGAGTGACTTACGTTCATAATCCCCCTGGTCAAAATCAAAACATTGATCCAGTTCCACTTCCTTCACCAGAATTGATGTTGGCAACTGCCCGTGAAGCCTTTCAAACCTATTGTGAAATTCATATTGATGCTCAACCCCCTGTTGGTGTAGCGATGGATCGAAACACAGGTCGAGGGCAATTGATTTTTTCTGAGCAACCCATTCTATTGCCTCACGAATGCTTCATTGCCGCTGATCAAATGCATGTTGAAGACTCTCCCGAACCCGAGAATACAGAACACCCTTAGAGATTGGGTATCCTCCTATATGAGAAGTAGGTTTTTAGACTAAACCTGATCTCGGATCAAATTAAGGAGATGTAAGTGTTGGTGACGATAGCCTGAGGGGTTATCCCTTACCCGCATTTGCAATAGAGATATGAGTTGGGCTGAATTTTTGATCTATGGGCTAGTCGTCAGCCTGGGTGCTTCGGTGGGTAGCTTCCTCAATGTGGTTATCTATCGGCTGCCTGCAGGTTTATCCCTGCTGCGTCCCCCATCCCGATGTCCCCAATGCCAAACTCAACTCCAGCCT
This sequence comes from uncultured Acaryochloris sp., assembly GCA_937941595.1. GTDB lineage: Bacteria > Cyanobacteriota > Cyanobacteriia > Thermosynechococcales > Thermosynechococcaceae > Acaryochloris. The sequence continues at coordinate 2,672 of CALDHF010000033.1, forward strand.
TACGACAATGTACCGGTCTTAGGTTGGTTGTGGCTAAAAGGCAAATGTCGATATTGTCGTACCCCCATTTCCAGCCGGTATCCCTGGGTAGAGGCGATCACCGCCCTCCTATTTCTGGGGATTTTTTTGCTGTTTGGCTATCAATGGCAAACCTTGGGATACTGGCTGTTCGCAAGCATTTTGATCGCCCTAGCCCTTATCGATTTCGACGTGATGTTGTTGCCCAACCCTTTGACAAAGCTAGGGGTGGTGTCGGGGATAGTGTTTCAATGTGTGCTGGGCTGGCATGGTCATGGTGGACTCCCAGGGCTGGCAAGAGGACTCACCTTTGGTCTGTTGGGGGTCGCTGCTGGCATCTGGATCATAGACATTATCGGTGGGCTGGCAACCTTAGCCTTTCGACGACAAGCGATGGGGGGGGGTGATAGCAAACTGATGGCGATGATTGGGGCTTGGCTGGGCTGGAAATATATGCTTCTGAGCTTATTCTTAGCCTGCTTTGCTGGCTCTATTGTGGGTTTGGGGGGGCGGTTATTTGGCAAGATCGGACGATTTCAAGCCATTTCCTTTGGTCCCTTTCTGGTGATTGGGGCATTGCTAGCGATGATAGCGGGCGAGCATATCTGGCTGGGTTATCAGCAAGGAATTTTGATGTTTTATGACTGGCTGGGCATGGGATTGGGTTGATTGTCCTTGCGGTTGCCTCCAGATTTTAGGGTTGTGATCAGAATATCCATAATCTCCGATGGAGAACCGGAGTATACTGAATCTGAGGCTGTTGTTGCCCAAGTGGGTTTTGCCCTGTGGAATTGTCCTGTAAATGTGAGTATGCGATGTTAGCGTTACTCACCCTCGTTGATCATTATCATCAAGGTGATCCCTTGCAGATACGCCAAATTGCAGCCCAACAGCATATTCCCGATCGATATTTAGAACAGCTCCTCGCCACCCTTCGCCGTTCAGGATTAGTGTGTTCTCAACGAGGTGCCCGCGGTGGCTACTCCCTGGCCCGGGAACCCTGGAAGATTACTCTTTTGGAGATTATTCGCTGTATTGAAGGACGGGAATCTCAAGGCCAAACACCCCCCCCGGCCTCTTTGACCATAGAGAGAGCGGTGGTTCATGAAATATGGCAAGAAGCGGATCAAGCCGCCAATCATGTGCTCGAGAATTGCACCTTGCAAGATTTATGCGATCGCAAAGCAGCCCAACAACAAATTGGCCTCATGTATTACATCTAAAGCGAGTAGCAGATCTGCCTGCCTGGTCCACGTTCCCATTCCTATTGTCTACCCAATGTTTTAGTAGGGGGTTTCTCTATGCGCATCGCCCATGATATTACCGAGCTGATCGGCAACACGCCCCTGATTCAGTTGAATCGGATCCCAGAGGCAGAAGGCTGCGTGGCTAAAATTGTGATCAAATTAGAAAGCTTAAACCCCTCTGCCTCTGTCAAAGATCGGATTGGCAGCAATATGATTACCATCGCGGAGAAACAAGGACTGATTCATCCGGGGATTACGGTCTTGGTCGAACCAACCTCTGGTAATACGGGAATTGCCCTGGCGATGGTGGCCGCGGCGAAGGGATACCGGCTGATATTGACGATGCCGGATACCATGAGTGCTGAACGTCGAGCCATGTTGCGGGCCTATGGTGCCCAACTAGAGCTAACCCCTGGCACTGAAGGCATGCGGGGCTGTATAGAACGGGCCCAGGACCTGGTGGATTCTATGGTCAATGCTTATATGCTCCAGCAATTTCGGAATCCGGCCAATCCCCAGATTCATCGTCAGACTACCGCTGAAGAAATTTGGGCAGATACCGATGGTCAGGTAGATTTTTTGATTTCTGGGGTAGGAACAGGCGGCACGCTCTCCGGTGTTGCAGAAGTATTGAAGGAACGCAAAGAGTCGTTTCGTGCGATCGCAGTTGAACCCGCAGGTAGCCCAGTCTTATCTGGTGGATCTCCGGGACCCCATAAAATTCAAGGGATTGGTGCTGGGTTTGTGCCCCCTGTTCTGAAAGTGGATCTGATTGATGAAGTGATCTTGGTTCAGGATGATGATGCCATCGCCTATGGTCGGCGCCTAGCCCGAGAAGAAGGATTACTCTCGGGGATCTCTTCCGGGGCAGCCCTGTGTGCCGCCGTCCAGGTTGCCAAGCGTCCCGAGAATAAAGACAAGCTGATTGTCATGATTCAACCTAGTTTTGGTGAACGCTATCTCAGCACCCCCCTATTTCAGGATGCAGGTTCCCAATAGCATTTAACTTCCCTTCACTTCCTGTACAGGTCTGCTATACTGGCCTCGACTTATCACTGGGGATTATTGGTTGTGAAGATGCGTCGTCTCATTCCCTCCCCCCCTTACTCCACAGAAGCATGGGCTGCTGAAGCCCGTTTTTTGCATTGGCTAACTCTGTTTTGGCTAGGAATTGGCCTAGTTGTCTTATTTTCGGCCTCCTACCATGCTGGATTAATCGAGTCAGGCGATGGTCTTTACTATCCCAAACGCCAGCTATTGGGGGTTTGCCTAGGGTTAATTGGATTTTGTGCTGCGATTCATATCCCGTTACGGAAACTGATCAAAGTATCCACGTTTGGATTCTTTATCTGCTTAATCTTGATTTTTGCCACCAAGGTTCCGGGTTTAGGGATGGAGATCAATGGGGCCACTCGGTGGATCGATATCGGCCCTTTTCCCCTACAGCCCTCCGAATTAATCAAGCCATTTCTGATTCTGCAAAGTGCCTGTATTTTTAATAGTTGGTCTCGTCTCACTCTAGGTGAGCGAGGCTGGTGGTTGTGCCTATTTGGGATGACGTTATTGGGCATTTTGGTGCAGCCTAATCTGAGTACCACGGCTTTATGCGGCATGGCTTTGTGGCTAATTGCCCTCTCTGCAGGCCTCCGATATAAATCTCTACTGCTGACGGCCTTGGGTGGAGTGGGAATTGCTGCCTTGAGTGTCTTACGTAATCCCTACCAACAGAGCCGTATCCTCTCTTTCTTAAATCCTTGGGCCGATGCTCTGGGGGATGGATATCAGCTCCATCAAAGTTTATTAGCCGTGGGATCGGGTGGCCTTATGGGCACAGGGTTTGGAGAATCTCAACTTAAGCTCTCCTTCTTGCCCATCCAGCATACTGATTTTATCTTTGCTGTTTTTGCGGAAGAATTTGGCTTGCTGGGCGGTTTTTCCTTTTTATTGTTATTGAGTGTCTATAGCTTTTTAGCGTTACGGGTGGCTATCAAATCCACCCATCCGATTCATCGACTCGTGGCTATCGGTTCTATGATCTTCTTAGTCGGACAGTCCTTGATCAATATCGGGGTAGTCATTGGGGCATTACCAACGACAGGCCTACCGTTGCCGATGTTCAGCTATGGCGGCAACTCTATGATTTCTAGCCTGTTAATTGCTGGAATATTAGTGCGAGCGGCCCGGGAGAGCCAAAATGCGGACGTGGTGACTATCCCCCATGAACATTCACCCTCTCTGATTCGTTTAGTTGGAGATAACGCCTCAGTGTCAACGGCCAGGCATCAGCCTCAATCGCAGCGTCAAAGGTCAAGGAGTCTGAAGGCCGGTTCTTCCCAAGCAAAGACGCCGGTGGCGATGGTGCGGAAACGCAAGCCTTCTTTTTTCCGTAAGCTTGTCCATAAAGCTTGGCCCTCGTCTTCATCTTTAGGCCTAGGTCGTCGTCCACGGGTTTCTAATTCCGCTCTTGCTGACAGAACTCAGCAACAAAAAAAACGCCGACAACGCAGACTTCGTTAAGATTCAGTAGGAAGTATCTGTTTGTCAGTTGCGTGCACGCAACTCTTGTTTATGTCGGAAACGCTGGAACTTCAGCTTTATCATCTGGAACAATTCGCTAATACGATTGTCTCTACCCAACTGACTCACCTGACTGCCCTGAGCGTAGGTGTGATTTTTCTAGCGGGTCTATTAACGAGTCTGACGCCTTGCACCCTGTCGATGCTGCCGATCACAGTGGCCTATATCGGTGGGTATGAAACGGAAAATCGATGGCAAGCCATGGCCCAATCCATCTGGTTTTGCTTAGGGTTAGCGATGACCTTAGCAGGTTTAGGGATTGGTGCTGCTTTGTTGGGCAGAGTGTATGGCCAAATCGGCGTTGGCTTGGCCATTGGTGTCAGTCTAGTTGCCATTCTGATGGGACTGAATCTTTTGGATGCCCTCCCTCTTCGTCTGCCTAGTTTTTCTGGAGCCGAGCTGATTTCGGATCAATTGCCCAGAAGTGTCCGCTCCTTTTTGTTGGGCCTCACGTTTGGTCTTGTGGCTTCTCCCTGTAGTACGCCAGTGCTGGCTACCTTATTGGCCTGGATCTCCAGTACCCAGGATCCTATTCTCGGCGGCAGTCTGTTATTGTCATACACGGCAGGCTATACAGCTCCCCTCATCATTGCTGGGACATTTACAGCAGCTATCAAGAGATTCCTAGCTATTCGCAAGTGGTCTGCTTGGATTACGCCAGCTAGCGGTGTTTTACTCGTTGCTTTTGGTGTATTTTCCTTACTGACCCATGTATTGCCTAATTCGGCAGTTTAATCCTTTAGCGTCCAGACATCCTGAACCCGATCGTATGACTTCGAACATTGGCCAACCCCAAACATTCTTTAAAAAAGTCTTAGTGCCTGTTTTAGCAGATCTACGGCTGGCGATTGTATTGCTGCTTGCGATCGCACTCTTCAGCATCTCGGGCACGGTTATTGAACAAGGGCAATCCCTGGAGTTTTACCAAGCCAATTACCCAGAGGATCCCGCTCTGTTCGGTTTTCTAACCTGGAAAGTGTTATTGGTCATGGGGTTGGATCATGTCTACGGCACTTGGTGGTTTTTATCCATCCTGATTTTGTTTGGTACGAGTCTGACGGCCTGTACCTTCATGCGCCAGCTTCCAGCCCTAAAGGCCGCTCGTAATTGGAAATTCTATAAAAAGCCTCGTCAATTTGAAAAGCTAGCCTTGAGTACCACCCTGGAACCGACCCAGAAACCCATGCTTGTAGAGGCATTACAACAAAACCGCTACAAAATCTTTGAGGACGAGCATAGCGTCTATGCTCGGAAAGGGATGACGGGGCGAGTTGGACCCATCGTTGTTCATGCCAGCATGATTCTGATTCTATTGGGATGTATTTGGGGATCATTAACGGGATTTATGGCCCAGGAAATGATTCCCAGTGGCACCACTGCTAAAGTTAGCAATATTGTGAAGTCTGGTCCTTGGTCTGGTCCCCAAATCCCTACAGATTGGTCAGTCCAGGTGAATCGTTTTTGGATTGATTACACCCCAGAGGGGCAGATTGATCAGTTTTATTCTGACTTATCCATCATTGATGAAGACAATCAAGAAGTGGATCGCCAAACGATCCATGTTAATCAGCCTTTCAAGCACAATGGTGTCACTCTGTACCAAGCGGATTGGTCCATTGCTGCTGTTCGAGTACAGCTCAATAACAGTCCGGTCTTGCAAATGCCCATGGCGCCCCTCACGGCTCCAGGGGGCGGTCGGTTATGGGGAACTTGGGTGCCAACTAAGCCTGATCTCAGTGCTGGAGTAACCCTGTTAACCACGGATTTGCAAGGCACTGTGGTGGTCTACGATGAGGCTGGACAACTGGTCTCGACAGTGAGAACAGGGATGTCTACTGATGTGAATGACATTAGCCTCAAGGTGGTAGAACTTGTGGGGAGTACGGGATTGCAAATTAAGGCTGACCCGGGCATCCCTTGGATCTACAGTGGGTTTGGATTGTTAATGCTCGGCACGATCATGAGTTATGCGTCACACTCGCAGATCTGGCTGCTGATGGCGGACAACCAACTCTATATCGGCGGCCGCACGAACCGGGCCCAGCTTACTTTCGAACGGGAATTTGTAGAGATGTTGGAACAGACCACTCCCCCGAAAACATCGGCACCAGCCGACGCGAGTCAACCCCCGCCAGAAGTCGCTAAATTGTAGTAGTCCCGCCCCATCTGCTTGCAGAGTGCTGGACAATCCGTTGTCAAAAATGGCAGCCCATCATTCATATCATCGCCAAACCCTCATCTTCGCCATGCCCCAGTCTTCCCCCCAGACACCCAACGCCAAATCACCCGGCTCTTCCCTGACTGAGGCTCAACGCAAGCAATTGCGCGCCGAGCTGAAAGCGCCTTATCGGGGGCTAAGGAAGTTTTTTTATATTGCCTTTGCGGGTTCTGCCTTTGTGGGAGCAGTCGTGTTCTTTTTTCAACTGCTGGCAGGCAATACAGTGACCACAACCTTACCCAATTTGATGTTGCAACTTGGGGTCTTAACCTTAATGCTGTGGTTGCTATGGCTGGAGCGTTCCCGCGAACATACCTAAACCATCCGTTGTTCAATGGCCCAGCGGGCTAGTTCAGTACGGTTGTTCAAGCCCGTTTTGCCCAACATGTTGCTGACGTGACTTTCGACGGTTCGTTGGCTCACACTCAGATCATCGGCAATTTCGCGGTTGGACATGCCCTTCGCCACCAATTGAATGACCTTCGTTTCAGTGGGGGTCAAATCCACATCAAACGGAACTTGCACTGATAACTCACCTTCTAGGGAGTTACTCTGCTTCTGCATCATCCGCGAAGCTTGTTTCAGGGACGCTTCGATTTGGGCCACCAGTTCATCAGGTTCAAAGGGCTTGATCATATAGACATCTGCCCCTGTGTTGAGACCCGTGACCCGATCTTGGATTTGGCCTTTTGCCGATAAAAAGAGGACTGGCAAATAGCTGGTTTGGGGATTGTCTCGAACGCGCTTGACGAACGCGTAACCATCCATCTCTGGCATCATCACATCACAGATGATCAAATGCGGAATATTTTTCTCTAGAACCCGCAGGGCTTCGCGACCATTTTTGGCCGTCGCTACTTCATATCCACGCAATTCTAAGTAATCTTTCACCAACAAAATTAGATTGGGGTCATCGTCGATGAGCAGCAGTTGATTTTGATCAGCCGTGATAACGTCTTGCATACCCTGGAAGCCATCCGTATCTTTATGCCTGGCGCAACCCAGAACCATCTACCTGTTAGTAAACCTCTGGGCCACGCAAGTGTATACCGTATTATTACTTAATCTTTCCCCGATTTAGCGATAATTCAACTTCTTTACTGTGTAATTTTACTTTTCCCTTACGATCAGAGGTCTAGAATCAGTGACATCTGACGCTTCGTCCTGATCGGGCAGGGCATCTAATACGTCCCAAACTTGCCGCAATAGGGGACTTAACCCCTGCTGAGCGACAGCTGAAATTAAATATACAGGGCCACCGCTGATCTGTTCGAGGCGGGATTTCTGTTCCTGGAGCAGATCGGAGTCCATGGCATCCATTTTGTTGAGGACAACGATTTGGGGACGTTGATGCAAATCGTGACCATAGGCCAATAATTCCTGCTGAATGGTTTGATAATCTTGGCCAGGATCACTCGTTGTGGCGTCAACAACATGCAATAACAGCCGAGTGCGTTCAACATGCCGGAGAAAATCATGGCCTAAACCAATGCCAGCGTGAGCACCCGCAATCAGTCCGGGGATATCAGCAAAAACTGTGCCGTCTCCGGTCTCTCGGGGAACGACTCCGAGGTTGGGGACCAAGGTTGTAAAGGGATAGTCGGCGATTTTGGGTCGAGCCGCCGATAATACGGAAATTAACGTTGATTTGCCAGCATTGGGTAGCCCAATAATGCCGACTTCAGCTAATAATTTCAGCTCTAGCCGCAACCGAAATTCTTCCCCTGGCAACCCGGGCAACGAATATTCTGGAGCCCGATTCCGGTTGCTGAGGAAGTGTTTATTGCCCAGGCCCCCTTTCCCGCCCTGGGCAACCGTTAAGGATTGGCCGTTCTCAGTTAGATCTCCTAATAAGTCCATGGTGTCGGCATTGTAAATGACCGTTCCTCGGGGAACCTCAATCAAACGATCGGGACCTGAAACCCCTGTCATGTTTTTGGGACCGCCCCGTTTGCCATCTGCGGCAACAAATTGGTGGTTGTATTTGAAGTCTAATAAGGTTTGCAGGTGGGTTGAAGCCTGGAGGATGACCGATCCGCCCCGGCCGCCATTTCCACCTGCGGGTCCCCCGGCAGGCACGTATTTTTCTCGTCGAAATGCAACCATGCCATCTCCCCCGTCGCCCGCTTTCACAAAAATTTCAGTTTGATCAATAAATCGCATAACTGGACAACGCCTGCACAAGAGTAGGGGTCTGGGTCAATACCAAAGATGGACTCTCCAGAATAAGACGGAGGACTCCAAAACAATTCGAATATGATTTTAAGGAATCGATGTTTAGCTTAACTGAGACGGGTGGACTCTGGGTACCACTGTTCCGTCAAAGCGACCACGTCTTGGTAAGCCGTTGCCAACTGACTCAGCAATGGCTCGGGTAAGGTGGTCTGCTGTTTCATATGGTCTTCTATGGCTGTAGCCAGGGTAAATATTACCTGGGCGCCAATATGAGCGCTGGAGCCTTTGATATGGTGGGCTTCGCGCATAGCAGTTTGGGCGTCTCGATTTGTGATCGCAACTTGCAAACGCTCTAAATGCTGTTGCGTATCATCCACAAATAACGTTAGCAGTTCTTGCTCAAAGGCTCGATCTCCCTCTGAGCACTCTTGGAGCTGATTTCGATCAATGGGAACAGATAGGGATGGATCCATTTGGGGACATATCAAGCCAGGTGTGGGCGATCAGGACTAATTCTGAAGATTCGCAGAGCGGGGCGGCTGAGTGTTGTGGCGGAACGTTTGGTAAGTCAGCTTCGAAATTTTGCGGATCAGCTCTTGAGCACGAGGATCATTATGGGGGCGGTCTACTAAAATCGCTGCCACATAGCTTTGGCCGTTGGGCATATCGATCAAACCAATGTCACCCACAACAGAGCCAATATCCCCGGTTTTATGGGCAATCGTAGCGTCTGCCTCCAGGCCCTGAGGAAGCAGGGTCTTCGTTACGGTTTTTCGTAGAATGGCCAAAGCCTGCTTCCGACTAGAGGCTGACAGGGTGGTCTCATCGTTTAACTTCAACATCAATGCCGCCATATCTTGAGGGCTAACGGTATTGGTCCCCTCCAAGTCGGGCAGAGGATTGCGAAGGTTAGTCTGCTTCAATCCCCAAGTTCGAAAGCGTTGATTGAGTTGTTCAGCCCCCCCTAAGCGATCAATCAGCATATTGGTGGCGGTATTGTCACTAATTTCAATCATGTACTCTGCCGTTTCCAGAGCTGAAAATTGAGTGCCAACGGGTTGGTATTGCATAGAACCTGCTTCTGAAGCGACGAGATCTTGACGCATAACCAAGGATTCATCTAGGGCAATTTTTCCCGCATCAACATCTTCAAAGAAGGCTAACAGGATCGGAATTTTAATTGTGCTTGCAGCCGAAACCCTCTGTTCTCCATTAATGTTGAGAAAATCGCCTGTATCTGGGTTCAGAAAGAACATCACAGGGGTCAGCCCGTCTTGGGCGGCAGACCATTGCTGAATTTGTTGTTTAATGTCAGATAATTCTTGCCCTTCTCGGATCAATCGAGTCATACGAGGCTCTTGCGACCAACGATGCAACAGGGATGTAGGCGCGTCTTGTGGGTGGGAGAACGTCTTGGGCTTAGGGCCGGGAGACAAATTTGAAGCGCGAGGCGGAATAGCTGGGAGAGCAGAGGAAGACACGGCCGGAGTGCTAGAGGGGAACTGTTGTTGAGGATCAATGATGGCGAGTATCGTACCTGCGATCGCAGCGACTCCTGAACCGGCAATGACCAAGCAAGCCAAATAAGAAAACAATCCGCGTTGTTGACGCCCCCGAGCAGGGCGTCGTCGGGTGATCCGCTCCGGCGATCTTCGGAGTGATGAAGGTCTCGTGGGAGATACTTGCCTAGGCAAACGGTTGGGCAAATGGACCTGAGTGACAGGAGCAGGATGGCGGCGTGCGGATCGAGGTCGACGCTTGGGCGTTGCTTTAGGTATTGCCCGTTGCTGAAGAAGCTGTTGCTTGCGCATTGCTCTTCGAGCTTGATGCGCACTCCGGCGTTTCTGCCACAGTTGGCGTTGTTGTCGAGACGTCAAAGTTTGCCTGGAGTGTTGTAACACCACCTTCTCCTGATCAAAAAATTATTTAAACAGAATGAAAAATAACCATTCTTGAGATTCGAATAATATCCCTACATTATTAACAATGCTCGGGGGTACTCTTCAAGCTTTGAGTTTACCCAACTTTAAGAAGTATGAGTATTTTAATCAATTTGACTGAATTTTCCACGCGACCTGCCGAATGATTCCCCGTAACATTGCCACTTCCTGAGTAGAGAGATGGCTGCGATTGAAAATCTGTCTCACTTTCTGCATTCGTGCATTGGCAGTATGGGGATAAAGATAGCCAATGTCCAGCAAGGCCCCTTCTAAAGCGCGATAAAAATCTTCCACTTGTTGAAAGGGGGCTAGTTCAGCCTGCCGGTCTACTGCCGATAATATATTGGCACAATCAGCAGCTATTTCAAATTGCCCTAAGATCATTTGCCGCAATTCGTAGCAGCAAATGGTCACAGCTTGGGCCAAGTTTAAGGCTGCATACTCAGTACTTGTGGGGATTTGTAAGAATTCTTGGGCATGGTAAAGTTCGTCGTTACTTAATCCCCGATCTTCAGGACCAAAAATTAAGGCTGATTCGCCTGTTAACAGCCAAGGCAGAATTTGGCGGGGAGAGTGAGTTTCTATAGCGAGGCGGCGTTGACGGGCTGTGGTGGCCACGATCCGCTGACATCCTGTTAATGCTTCTGCCAAGGTATCCACACATTTAGCATGGGCTAGGTTCTCAGAGGCATGGACAGCCATTCTTTGGGCTTCTGGACTGAATGGATCACATTGAGGATTGACCAATACCAGTTGACTTAAACCCATATTTTTCATGACTCTGGCAATTGAACCCAGATTCAAAGGGCCAGCCGTCTCGACTAAGACAATTCGAATATTGGCTAATGCCTTTTCATCGTTAAGACCGTCAGACATAGCCACTCCTATCGGCAACATGGAAATGGGTGAAAAATCGACACATCAGCGTATGGGTTCGAAGGATGAAGCCCCTCATGACTATTCCCTAACACATCAGATTAGACACCATGCTTGGTTTTAATGACACTGCAAACTAAAATCATATTAAAAATCTTACAGAGTAAAATAAGCGACGGTTCTAAAAGTAAACGATCATCATAATTTGTTGGTCAGTCTTCAGCCAACCCATTGCCACTTTTGACAAAATTAATCATTTCTGAGGATTGACATAGATTTAGTGAAGATTTGCTGAATGTAAGTAAAGGGCGCTCATTTTGAAGAGTTCCTGCTATGATGTCGCGTGTAACTAGGTGTGGGCAGATTAAGGAGCAAGACTCAACAATGCAAAGTGCAGTCGATTTAAGTGGCCGTCCCATTCATTTCATCGGTATTGGTGGCATCGGCATGTCTGCACTAGCGCATATTCTCCTCAAGCGTCAATTGCCGGTATCTGGCTCCGATTTAAAGACCAACCATATCACCCAAAAACTGCACTCCCTTGGGGCTCAGATTTTCCCTCAGCAAGAAGCTGCCAATATTGAGCAGTTGATTCAAGTTACAGGTGCATCCCTTCAGTCTGCTCTAATCCCCCAAGTTATTTGCTCAACTGCTATCCATGCAGATAATCTCGAATATCAGGCGGCGTTGAAATGGGGCTGTCCGATCTTTCACCGTTCCGATGTCTTAGCTGCCCTCATTCAAGAATTTCCCAGTAGCATTGCGATTGCAGGAACCCACGGCAAAACTACAACCAGCAGCATTGTCGGTTACCTATTATTACAGGCTGGACTCGACCCAAGTATCATTGTGGGCGGTGAAGTTCAAGCTTGGGAAGGCAATGCTCGTACAGGCGATAGCCCGTATTTGGTAGCGGAAGCCGATGAATCAGATGGGTCACTTGTGAAGCTCCATCCCCATATTGGAGTGATTACTAATATTGAGCTGGATCACCCTGATCATTACAGCTCTTTAGAGCAAGTGGTAGATATTTTTAAACAATTTTCTGAGCATTGCCAGACCTTGATTGTGTCTGTAGACTGTCCCACTATTACGAAGCAATTTTTGGTGCCGGATGCCGACCAGTTGATGATCACCTACGGGTTGGCATCCAATGCTGCCGCGGATTATACCGTTCAAAATATCGACTACTCCGGTCAGGGAACAACGGTTCAAGTTCTAGAGCGAGGCGTTGTTCTGGGACAATTAGTTTTACCGTTATTGGGTAAACATAATTTAAGTAATGCGTTGGCTGCCGTTGCTATAGGCCGATACGTAGGGCTGGATTTCTCCATCATTGCCGATGCTCTAAGCACATTTGGGGGTGCCAAACGCCGTTTTGAAAGTCATGGCGAGGCTCAAGGCATCTGTTTTATTGATGACTATGCTCACCATCCTAGCGAAATTCAGTTCACCTTGACGTCAGCGAAACTCCAAGCCAACAATGCAAAAGAAAAACATCGTCAAGGGCGCGTTGTCGCTGTTTTTCAGCCTCATCGATACAGTAGAACAATCACCTTTTTGACAGAATTTAGCCAGTCTTTCTCTGATGCAGATTTAGTCATTGTCACTGATATCTATAGTGCGGGGGAAGTCAACCCTGGGACCATTGATGGTCAAGATGTGGTCGATGCCATCTCAGAACACCATGCAGCCGTTGTTCTCCAGAAAACCCTACCTAATGTTGTCGATTTCTTACAGGCACATTTGCAATCTGGTGATGTAGTTTTATTCTTGGGAGCAGGAGATTTAAACCAGATTATCCCTGAAGTACTTGCCCACTACCAGTTGCCGCCCTCCCAAGCTTCCCCTGAGGTCGTTCTACAATGACTAGTCCATCCATCCACTTAGCCGATAGTGATTGTGAAATTCAATCTCAAGTGAGTCTTGCCGAGATGACAACCTTTCGGGTGGGTGGACCTGCTGAATGGTTTATTGCTCCGACAAATGTGGAAGCTTTGCAGGCTAGCTATGCTTGGGCAAAGGCTCAAGAAATATCGGTCACCTTTCTGGGTGCAGGCTCCAATTTACTCATTAGTGACCAGGGTTTACCTGGTTTAGTGATCTCGACCCGTTATCTCCGGCAACAAACCTTTGATGCTCAAACTTGTCAAGTCACTGCCTTTGCAGGTAAACCATTGCCTAGATTAGCTTGGCAAGCTGCTAAGCACGGCTGGTCAGGTTTAGAATGGGCTGTTGGTATTCCAGGAACAGTGGGGGGAGCTGTTGTTATGAATGCAGGTGCCCACGGCGGATGCACCGCCGATTGTTTAGTGGAGGCCCATGTTTTGCAAACAGATGGCTCCATAAAGATACTGAATACCGAACAGATGGCATTTAAGTATCGTTCGTCTTGTTTGCAGCAGCACCCACAGCCTGTCGTCTTCGCCACTTTTCAACTCCAGGCCGGTCAGTCAGCAGCACAAATTAAGGCCACTACTCAAACTCACTTAGATCACCGCTTAAGTACCCAACCTTATGATTGGCCTAGCTGTGGAAGTGTTTTTCGAAACCCGCTTCCTCGCACGGCTGGTTGGTTGATCGAAAAATCTGGATTGAAAGGATATACCCTAGGAGGGGCACAGGTCGCCCAAAAACATGCTAACTTCATCCTGAATTCCGGCAACGCCACGGCGACTGATATCTTCAACCTGATTTTTTATGTTCAGCAGGAAGTTGAGAAAAATTGGTCGCTGCTACTGAGGCCAGAGGTAAAGATGCTGGGGGAATTCCCTCAAATTACATAGAAATATAGGCTGCCAGTATGCGCCTTAGGGTAGACTCCCAGTATCATAGTAAACAGTCCGATTTAAAGCTCTGTTAACGGGCTGTATATAGACGGATACTTCAAGCACATTAACCCCATTAAAAACTATGCCACAAGGACAAGGACAAGGATTTGGCTTCGGCCTCGGCAAAATGAAAGAGTTAGCCGCAGCTATCCAAAAAGCACAGCAAGTTCAGGAAGGTGCAAAGCAATTACAAGAAGATCTCGAGCAGATGGAGATCGAAGGTGAAGCAGCCGGTGGTTTAGTGAAAGTTGTTATGAGTGGGAACCAAGAACCCATTCGAGCAGAAATTACCCAAGCAGCGGTTGATAAGGGTTTGGAAGAATTATCTAAGTTGGTTGCTGAAGCGATGACAGATGCCTATCAGAAATCGACTGAAACCATGCGTGAACGGATGGAAGATTTGACAGGCGATCTTAATTTGCCAGGTTTGAGTGGTTAAGTTGACACCTGGCGGCATAGGTCTATATAGTTAGGATTTGGAAGAAAGCAAAATCCTAGTTATAATCGCCCTTCTATGCCCACTATTCAGCAGCTCATCCGTAGCGAACGCTACAACGCTAAGAAAAAGACTAAGTCTCCAGCCCTAAAAAGTTGTCCTCAGCGGCGTGGCGTTTGTACACGTGTTTATACGACCACCCCTAAGAAACCCAATTCTGCGCTTCGGAAAGTAGCCAGGGTGCGTTTGACTTCGGGTTTTGAAGTCACAGCCTATATTCCTGGTATTGGCCATAACCTACAAGAGCACTCCGTTGTCATGATTCGTGGTGGTCGGGTTAAAGATTTACCAGGTGTTCGCTACCATATTATTCGTGGCACCCTAGATACTGCTGGTGTCAAGGACAGACGTCAGAGTCGCTCTAAGTATGGCGCTAAGCGTCCCAAAGGATAAATTCGGGTTTCTTCCCGTAGGTAATGTAATGATGCAATGCTGCGCGCATCTAACCAATCTCGTAGCCATGGTTATTGTGTGTTGAGAGAGGTTAGTTGGGAACTGAGTGAAAGCTTCTTCCAAACCCTTGTACTCAAAGTTCTTTGCTTCATTTTTAACCTCCCTCCTCTCTAAAGATGGGGATTCACAGTCGCTAATCATTCTTTTTTGTGTAGGATTTTTCATGTCTCGTCGTATTCGTGTCCAAAAGCGCCCTGTTCCTCCTGACTCGGTTTATAACAGCCGGCTTATTAGTATGACCATCCGGCGTTTAATGACGAGTGGGAAGAAATCCCTCGCCTCTCGTATTCTCTATGATGCGCTCAAAATTATTGAGGAACGAACCAATCAGGATCCGCTAGAAGTTTTTGAAACTGCTGTTCGCAATGTCACTCCCCTTGTAGAGGTTAAAGCTCGCCGAGTTGGAGGAGCAACCTATCAGGTTCCCATGGAAGTTCGATCTGATCGGGGTGTTGCATTAGCTTTGCGGTGGATTATTCGTTTTTCCCGCCAACGTCCGGGTCGTTCTATGGTTAGCAAATTGGCAAACGAATTGATTGATGCTGCTAATGAAACGGGATCAGCGATTCGAAAACGAGAAGAGACCCACCGGATGGCAGAAGCCAATAAAGCTTTTGCTCATTACCGGTACTGAATCTTCTTGAGCCTGAATAAATTTGTCGAGACAATCGCAGGGAAGTTATAAGATCATTACAACAAAAGTAGTAAATCTTCATAGGAATGACTTGCTAGGACGAAGGAGGTAGCTGTGGCACGTTCCGTCCCGCTAGAAAAAGTGCGCAACATTGGTATTGCGGATCATATCGATGCGGGAAAGACGACAACAACTGAACGCATTTTGTTCTACTCCGGCGTGGTTCACAAAGTCGGTGAAGTTCATGATGGCAATACTGTCACTGATTGGATGGACCAGGAGCGTGAACGTGGCATCACGATTACGGCTGCAGCCATTTCTACAACCTGGCAGGGGTATCAAGTCAATATTATTGATACTCCTGGCCATGTAGACTTTACAATCGAAGTAGAACGTTCTATGCGAGTCTTGGACGGTGTGATCGCTGTCTTTTGCTCGGTTGGAGGTGTTCAGCCTCAATCAGAGACGGTTTGGCGGCAAGCTGATCGCTATCACGTACCCCGGGTTGTTTTCGTGAACAAGATGGATCGGACAGGGGCAAATTTTTTCAAAGTTTATGATCAGATTCGAGATCGCCTCAAAGCTAATGCCATCGCAATTCAAATTCCGATTGGCAGTGAGGATAACTTTGAAGGCATCGTCGATTTGGTTCAGATGAAGGCATTCCTTTATACCAATGATCAAGGAACTGATATTCGAGAAGCCGATATTCCTGATGTAGTGCAAGAGCAGGCCCAAGAGTATCGGACCTTACTGATTGAAGCTGTCGCGGAATCTGATGATGCTTTGATGGAGAAGTATCTTGAGGGAGAATCACTCACAGATTCAGACATTAAAATGGCTCTACGCAACGGTACGATTGCGGGCACCATGGTGCCTATGCTATGTGGCTCCGCCTTTAAGAATAAAGGGGTGCAGTTGCTCTTAGATGCTGTAATCGATTACATGCCTGCGCCTACTGAAGTCCCTGCGATTAGAGGGACGCTACTAGATGGTACCGAAGCTGAGCGTCCAGCTGATGATCAAGCGCCCTTGGCAGCTTTAGCGTTTAAGGTGATGTCGGATCCCTACGGACGTCTTACTTTTATCCGGGTTTATTCGGGGGTGCTCAAGAAAGGCAGCTACGTCCTCAATCCCACCAAAGATAAGAAAGAGCGGGTGTCTCGTCTGATCATTATGAAAGCCGATGATCGGATTGAAGTTGATGAACTTCGCGCTGGTGATTTAGGTGCGGCTTTGGGGCTCAAGGACACCTTTACGGGTGAAACTCTTTGCAATGAAGCTGATCCTATTGTCTTGGAGTCTCTGTTTATCCCTGAACCAGTTATTTCAGTGGCTGTGGAACCCAAGACTAAGCAGGATATGGATAAGCTTTCCAAAGCCTTGCAGTCACTATCTCAAGAGGATCCTACCTTTCGCGTTAGCATTGACCCAGAAACAAATCAAACGGTCATTGCTGGAATGGGTGAGTTGCATCTAGAGATCCTAATCGATCGGATGTTGCGGGAATTCAAGGTGGAGGCTAATATCGGAGCTCCGCAAGTGGCCTATCGTGAAACCATCCGTAAGGCAGTCACCGCTGAAGGCAAATTTGTGCGCCAGAGTGGGGGGAAAGGCCAGTATGGCCATGTCGTTGTCGAGATCGAGCCTGGTGAAGAAGGAACAGGCTTTGAATTTATATCTAAGATTGTTGGGGGTTCTATTCCCAAAGAGTTTATTGGTCCAGCTGAGCAGGGGATGAAAGAAGCCTGTGAATCTGGTATCTTAGCTGGTTATCCCCTCATTGATGTCAGAGCGACATTGATCGATGGGTCCTACCATGATGTTGATTCTTCTGAAATGGCCTTTAAAATCGCGGGTTCAATGGCAATTAAGGAGGGGGCAATGGAAGCCTCACCAGCGTTGTTAGAGCCCATGATGAAAGTTGAGGTTGAAGTGCCCGAAGACTTCCTCGGCCCTGTGATGGGCGATCTCATCTCTCGTAGAGGTCAAATCGAAGGGCAAGAAGTGGCCCAAGGGCTCTCCAAGGTAACTACTAAGGTACCTTTGGCGACCATGTTTGGCTATGCCACAGATATCCGGTCTATGACTCAGGGTCGAGGTATCTTTACAATGGAGTTTAGTCACTATGAGGATGTTCCTCGGAGTGTGGCTAACCCCATTATCGAAAAAAACAAAGGGAACGCATAATTTCATCGAAAAGGAATAGTTGATACATGGCACGCGCAAAATTTGAACGAAATAAACCCCACGTCAATATTGGCACCATTGGTCACGTTGACCATGGTAAAACCACTTTGACAGCAGCAATTACCATGTCTTTGGCGGCCATTGGTCAAGCAAAGGCCAGAAAGTACGATGACATTGATGCTGCTCCTGAAGAACGGGAAAGAGGGATCACAATTAATACGGCTCACGTGGAGTACGAGACGGCAGATCGTCACTATGCCCATGTGGACTGTCCTGGTCATGCTGACTATGTCAAGAACATGATCACAGGTGCGGCCCAAATGGACGGTGCAGTACTGGTGGTATCTGCTGCCGATGGCCCCATGCCCCAAACTCGAGAACATATCCTGTTGGCTAAGCAAGTGGGGGTTCCTAACATTGTGGTCTTCATGAATAAGCAAGACCAAGTCGATGATGAAGAATTGCTGGAATTGGTAGAGCTTGAAGTTCGTGAGCTTTTAAACGACTATGATTTCCCTGGTGATGATATCCCCATCGTATCTGGGTCTGCATTAAATGCTTTGGAAGCCATTAATGCCGCTGATGCTATTAAAAAAGGGGACAACGAGTGGGTAGACAAAATCTTCAAGTTGATGGATGAGGTCGATGCCTATATCCCCACCCCAGAAAGAGATATTGACAAGCCATTCTTGATGGCCGTTGAAGACGTCTTCTCGATTACAGGTCGAGGCACGGTTGCCACCGGTCGAATTGAGCGTGGTAAGGTTGTCGTAGGTGAAACCGTTGAGCTTGTTGGGATTAGAGACACCCGAAACACCACTGTTACTGGTGTAGAAATGTTCCAGAAGACTCTAGATGAAGGGATGGCCGGTGACAACGTTGGCCTACTCTTGCGGGGTGTTCAGAAAGAAGATATTGAGCGGGGGATGGTGTTAGCCAAGCCAGGGTCAATTACACCTCATACCAAGTTTGAGTCTGAAGTTTATATCTTAAAAAAAGATGAGGGAGGACGTCATACGCCGTTTTTTCCTGGTTATCGTCCCCAATTTTATGTCAGAACCACTGATGTGACAGGTACGATTAGTGCTTTTACTGCGGACGATGGAAGTGCGGCTGAAATGGTAATGCCTGGTGACCGCATTAAAATGACGGTGGATTTAATCAACCCTATTGCCATTGAGCAGGGAATGCGCTTTGCGATTCGTGAAGGTGGCCGCACCGTGGGTGCAGGTGTTGTTTCTAAAATCCTGAAATAGACTAGACCACCCGTCCTTAAATATGCGTATGGTTGTGACTGGCATCTTGTTTTTGCTACAGCTAACAGCCGTACGCATGTTCGTATAATAGATATCCAGATAAAAAACAGCATTGAGTACAAGCTGTTTTTTTTGAACCTTGAAAACCTAAAAAAAAATCATGACTGCAACTCTCCAACAACAAAAGATTCGAATTAGACTAAAGGCTTTTGATCATCGCTTGCTTGATACGTCTTGCGACAAAATTGTGGAGACAGCTAAGCGTACCAATGCTTCTCCGGTAGGTCCTATCCCTTTGCCAACTCGGCGGCGTATTTATTGCGTCCTGACTTCTCCCCACGTCGATAAAGATTCTCGTGAGCACTTTGAGACTCGGACTCATCGCCGCATTGTTGATATTTATCAACCCTCTCCCAAAACTATTGATGCTCTAATGAAGTTGGATTTGCCAGCCGGTGTTGATATTGAAGTAAAACTCTAAATTTGCTTTTGACTGGTTTCTTCCCGTAGGCGTTTGTGAATTCTTTTAGGGACATGGGCTAGAGTGAAGAAGCATACACTTTGTCCCATCCCCCCTTCCGATAATGGCTATTCCTTCTTCCATTGCAGTGCGTGAGCTGCCACTTTTTCCACTGCCTGATGTCGTCCTATTTCCAGGGCGGCCGTTGCCGCTGCACATTTTCGAATATCGTTATCGGATTATGATGAATACGATCTTGGAAGGGGATCGTCAGTTTGGCGTATTGATGTGGGATCCAAATAAAGGTGAAGCTGCGACAGTGGGGTGTTGTGCAAAAATTACGAAGCATGAGCGTCTTCCTGATGATCGGATTATGATCTTGACCCAAGGGAAACAGCGTTTCAAGGTTCTTCATTACGTTCGAGAAAAGCCATATCGAGTCGGTTTAGTCGAATGGATAGAAGATCAACCTCTCCTGGACGATCAAGATCTGCCAGCATTGACTGCCAATGTTAAACAGTTGCTAAAAGATGTTGTCAGACTCTCCGCTAAGCTCACGGAACAAGATATCAATCTTCCAGATGATATCCCTAATCTCCCGACTGAATTATCGTATTGGGTAGCGAGTAATTTTTATGGCGCGGCCCTGGAGCAGCAATCTCTTTTGGAAATGCAGGATACGCAGGCCCGGCTTGAGCGTGAGTCTGAAATCCTTACGTCCACTCGCAATCATTTAGCGGCGCGTACGGTGCTTAAAGATACTTTGGAACCGTCTGAGAGCTAATGTTTTTAGCTGTCTGTCTTTAGGTTCCTTGGGACTCAGTGTCTGGAGTAAGCTCTAGCAATCTTGAGAATGAGGTTGGAGCAGATTTCTACCGTTATCTTTTGGCGAGAAGAACTGCATCAGTTTTATTTGGCTGCAAGTTCTGTAGTCTCGTTGGGTTTTGTCCGATACATCTATATTGAAAATATCCTCTTATCCGACCATCCTTAAAGACCTACCAGCAAAAGTTAGAGCAAGATAGAGCTAGATGTGTTCAGGAGGCATTGTCTTTGCCAAAGAGTTAGGAACGTGGAGTCCTAGTATGATTGCTCTGCTTCCCATAAATAGAACCATGGATAGCCATAATAAATGGATATTATGCCAATACCAGGCTGCTAGTGCCAAAGGAGTGAATCCTAATAGTGCGGCAAACACCACGGACTGGCGTAATACTCCTCCGGCCAATAGTCCCAGAAAATAGCCATCTAACAGATAAGATATTGACCCTAAACCTAATACAGGTAATAACCAATAGACATACTGTTCTACTTGTCTGAGAACGTTCTGATGATTTGTGAGTAGACCAAAAAGTCTTTGCGGAAATAGACAAAAAGAGAGGGCAAAAACAAGTCCTATTCCCAAACTGGTCAATCCAGCTCCATATAGTAGCCGTTTCAGTTGTTGGGGTTGTTTCTGCTGACTGAGGACTCCTACCGAGCTTTCCATTGCAAATGCAATCCCATCGATGAAATAGGATGTTAAGGTCACCACCTGTATCAACAAAGTATTGGTTGATAAAACTGTGGTTCCTAAATGTGAACTGAGATTGGTAAACATAGCAAATGTGGAGATGATGGCAAAGGTTCGGATGAGGATTTCGCTGTTGAAAGTAAAGGTTCGCTTGAGTGCTGTTGTATTCAATATCTTTGATCTTGCTCTTAGAAGATTCGATAGTGATACATCTCGCCAGATTAACCAGAGACCGACCAGCAGCATCAGGTACTGGCTTAGTGCTGTTGCAGCTCCTGCTCCGTAGCTTTGCCAACTCCACTGGACGATGAAGAAGTAGTTTAAAAGCACATTGGTGATGTTATTGACACCAGATAAAAGTAATACCTTGCCGCTTTGGGAACGCCCTAAATACCAACCCACTACTACAAAATTAAGTAATGTTGCTGGGGCACCCCAAACTAAAGCATCAAAATAAGCTTGTCCGGCTACTTTAACTTCAGGTGCTGCATTCAACAGCAGAAATCCTAAGATTTTGAAGGGACGTTGCAGTAGTAAAATCACTCCACCGAGCCCCAAGGCTAAGACTCCATTTCTTAGGCCGACCAATACCATTGTGTCCCAGTCATTCTGCCCCAGGGCTTGAGCGGTCATCCCTGTTGTTCCCATTCGGAGGAAGCCAAAGGTCCAATAAAGATAGTTGAATAGCACTGTAGCCAGAGCGACACCCGCTAAGTACCAGAGTTCATCCAAATGCCCTAAAAAGGCAACGTCAAATAGGCCTGCCAGAGGCACCATCAGGTTGGCAAGAATATTGATGAATGCCAGGCGAAAAAAAGATCTCAAGATTAATGTTATTTAGTTTTTGGCACAGAGGAATTGGGTTGGGTAAACCACCATGCCCAAGCGATTAACACTCCTTGGAACGGTAATCTGAGCCAGTAAGCTAGCTGATTATGGGGAAGACCATCGATAATTAAATCATTGACGGCCATATTAATATTGGCTGGAAAGACGGCAATAAAAAGTAGAATTACTCCCCAAGCTGCGACTTGGCTCACGGGAGGGATCAGTAATCCTATACCTCCGAGTATTTCAAAGACGCCACTAATGTAGACCAATTCCAAAGGATAAGGGAGGAAAGTGGGCATCATTTGGACAAAGGGGCGAGGGGTAAGCCAGTGTAGAGTTCCTGCCGTGATCAGTAGTAGGGCTAGCAACCCACGTGAAATCATTTTGTTCATGCTATTGTTCAACTGAGATTTTGGGTTTGCTCTTCAACGTTATACCCATTCTTCCCTGAGAAAACGCGCTCCTATGTCAAAAACGACGCCTTTTGTGATATCAGTCGTGCATCAATTCCAGCGATTTGCCCCGGTCACTGCTAGGGCAATGTTTGGAGGCTATGGCCTCTATGTGGAAGGTCTTATGTTTGCATTGATTGCGGATGAGCAGATTTATCTGAAGGCAGATGGGCAAAATCAAGCGATGTTCATTGAGGCTGGTAGTACTCCCTTTATTTACGATCGCAAAGATCGGCCGGTTGTTATGTCTTACTATTTGTTGCCATCATCCATTTTTGATGATGTGGACCAGCTAAGGGTGTGGTTGGAGTCAGCAATCCACGCTGCTCGTCGGAATCGGTCTGTAAAGAGAACCAAATCTTCCTCAAAGTTTTTGGGGTGAGATATCGTTTTTGTCTGAAATTGCATGATTAGAGAGAGAGTTAAACCTAATTAGCAACATGTATCTTTTAATTAAGATTGACATACTTATTTGAAGTTATACACAAAAACGATAGAAGTTATACCGATATCATCGATTCTTAGACGCGATCGCAAACACTGTATTGCCATACTGAATTCGCAAGAAAGCACAGCTATGTGGTGCTTGCAAAATATATTTCGTAAGCGTAGAGAATACTTTTCTGGTGTGAAAATATGATGCATAGAGTGAAGACTTCTCATTCGGCATACTAGTTTCTTGACAGAATTAAACCTTTACAGGATAGCGGCTATGTGCTTGGATTGTGGCTAAAAAAATGTAGTCATTCTTCTTCAATAATTCATCTTTTTGGTGTATGTTAGTCAGGCTTGGGGGATCGTAAATTTTGTCCCATTTGCTCACGATTAAGATAGCTTTAAGTTGAATTTTGGGTATACGCTAATCCAACCGTTTGCTAGCTTTCTTTTCAGAGCAATGACTGTAGAAACCTCAACAGGAAAATAATATATGTCTGCTGATCAAAACCAGACTTCTCTACTTGAAGACATGTCTGGAAGCAATGCTCATGTTGATAGCAATGCAGGTCTCATCAGGCTATCTGAGCCATCAACGGGAATAACTTCTGCCTCACCCGCTTCACCAGATGCTTTATCCCCAAGCTCCTCTCAACAACCATCAATGACAAGTTCTGCCACAGCATCGGATGCCCCGATGGCAATGATGATGAACGCTGCTGAGGGGGATGCCCCTTCTCATGGGACCAATGAGGGGGGAGCTCATCCTCATGATCCGGATCAACAAGGAACTCATACTGCTCTACTAGACTTGGTTCCCCACTCTCAAGCAACTCATATTGCCATCAAAAATGGCTCTTGGTTTGATGCCAGCACCTGGCAAGGTGGGAAAATCCCAACGGATGGTGCCCAGGTTCTAATTAAGGAAGGCGTTGCCGTTACCTACAACCAGGAAAGTGATGCTCGTTTGGACAGTATCCGTGTTGATGGCTCCTTAAAATTTGCATCCAATGCAGATACCAAAGTCCTCGTAGATACCTTCGTTGTCGCTCCCGATGGTCAGCTAGACATTGGTAGCAAGGACAATCCCGTTGATGCAGGGGTTAAAACTCAAATTATCTTTACGGCAGATGGTGCCATTGACCGAGCTGCGGACCCCACTCTACTCGGCAGAGGCTTAATTAGCCATGGTAAAGCCAGAATTTATGGTGCTGATAAAACTGATTTTCTGGCGCTCCAAGGCGACGTTGCGGCTGGAGACAATGCCCTAGTTCTTAAGGGGACTCCGAAAGGCTGGCAAGTAGGAGATCAGATCGTTCTAGGTGGAACGAACCATCGATATGGGCAGTCAGATGAGGATAATTCCCGCTTTCAAGATGAAGAACTGACGATTACGAAAATTGAGGGTAATCGGGTTTCTTTCACCAACAACGACATCACCTCTGGTGACAACACCGTCCTCCGGTTTGACCACCAGCTCCCTGATATTGCCGAGAAGGGTGAATTAGAACTCTACGTAGCTAACACTACTCGCAATGTCAGCTTCGAGACTGAAAATGCTGACTCAGTCTCTACCCAACAGCGGGCCCATGTCATGTTTATGCACAATCCTGACGTGGTTGTCGAAAATGCTGGATTTTATAATTTAGGCCGTTCAGACAAAAGCAAGATTGTTGACGATCCTGGAGAAAACGTTGACGGTTCATCCGGGAATGGGAGCAATCGCAGGGGACGATATGGGCTTCATTTCCACCGCACTGGAGCAGAAGATATTACAGGCACCCCAGCCATAGCCCGTGGCAATGCCGTTGTGGGGACACCAGGATGGGGGATTGTTCACCACGATAGCAATGCTGTTCTAGAAAGTAATGTGGTCTTCGATGTCGTTGGTTCAGGCATTGTGGCTGAATCTGGAAATGAACAAGGCGTCTGGAAGAATAATCTCACCATTAAAACAACAGGAGTGAGTTTTGATAATATCGATCAAACGCGAGACGCTCGAGACCGGCTGTTCGACTTAGGTTTTAAAGGCGAAGGCTACTGGGTTCAAGGAGCAGCGCAAGTGGCTATGATTGGCAATACTGCCATTAGTGCCAATGACGCTGGGATTACCCTCTTTGGTGATACCCTCGATCCTGAAGGAGATTTTCGCGATAAAGACACGATCTCAGTTGATTTACTTCCTCCAGAAATCCGGGCATTGGTTGCCCCTGCAGGGCAAACGGAAGTAGACATAACTGATGTTCCTTTCCGTCAAGTGACTGGTTTTCAGAGTTACAATACTAGGACCGGGATTGATCTCTGGGCTAACAAAACCAATTTTGATGGTCAATTAGAATTTAATAGTCCAGACCCTACCACAGCCCATAACTTGCGTTCTACTATTGAAGATTTTGCAGTTTGGGGTGTTCGAGGAACAGGCGTAAAAGTTCAATATAGTTCCCATGTAGATATCAAAGATGGCTTGGTTGTCGGTGATCCCAGTGATCCTGATGGCAGAGGGATTTTCGAAAATCATGCTTCCTTTAACATTGACTTTGACAACCTGAATGTACAGGGGTTTGAAGAAGGACTGAGTGTTGAATTCCCTAATCAGACTAAAGACTTTATAGCTTCATCCATTGCCAATAGCTCTTTTAGCAATAACAAATATAATCTAGCTGCTGTCGGAGGAGAACCCTTAGGACCAGAGAATCGACCAGATGACTTTCCGGCCAACTTCAAGATTATCAATACCAAGTTTGCAGAGCCTGATGACAATGCTGCTCCTGTTGCCAAATTTAGCAGCCGAATTGTAGGTGGATTAGCTGCATCTTTTGATGCCAGCGGCTCTTATGATAGCGATCCCCTTAAGGCAGATGGTAAGAGTTTGTCTAGGGAGTTAGACAGTAATGCGATCGCAGCCTACGGTTGGGACTTCAATAATGATGGCAAAATCGACAAATTTGGTCGGCAAGTCAGTCATCATTTTGACCAAGCCGGATCAAAAAAAGTAGCCTTAACCGTTTGGGACAGCCAAGGCGGTTCTCAAACCTTAGCTCAAACTATCGATATTAAGCCTGCTAATTACACAAACCCTTTTAAGGATGCTAGTTTCAGTGACAATATCCCTTTTGGAGAAGGTTATAAAGCCTCTAGTTTGGGTTCAGAACTAGGTTGGTTGGCTACGAATAAAGTTCGTCGGGGAAGCAGTAATGGCAATGACTTTGCAGTTCTTTCTAGTTCTGAACAATATGGAGGGGGTCTTGCCCAAGTCATCTATGACAATAAGATCCGTCGTGGTAAGCAAACCCTAGGGCTCAAGCTCAAAAATACAGAAGGATCAGGCAAAATTAATAATGAAATTGATATCACTCTATGGGGAGTGAATGGTCAATTTAAAAATGCTATCTATGACACAGCCAGCCCTTATCAAGTGGGGACCCTTCCCTTTCAAGGGGAGAAGCTGATTGATGTCACCTTAGGTGGAGAAACGTTTGACTGGAAAGATTTCCAGTGGAATGTTGATTTGAAGAATGGTTACGATTATTTATTAGCTCAGGTTAATACAAGGGCAACCAAGGATGGGGGTGATTTTGTAGGGGTTGATGATGTCCGACTGTTTGGGGATGGGACTTCGACTCCGACAGCTTCAGACATTCCCAGCGGCAATAATCGTTTTTATATATCAGGGACAGAGGCTAACGACCGACTCTCAGGTAGCGATCGTGATCAGTCACTCGAAGGCAAAGAGGGTGATGATGTGCTGAAGGGACTGGGTGGCGAAGATAGTCTCTATGGCGGTGTAGGTAATGATGAATTACGAGGAGATGACGGTAACGATAAACTCTATGGTGAGGATGGTAATGACTTCCTAGGTGGCGGGAAGGGCGATGACACCCTCAATGGAGGAGAAGGCAACGATCTCCAAGTTGGCTGGGAAGGTGATGATGTCGTGTATGGAGCAGATGGCCAAGATACTCTTTATGGGAGTAACGGCAATGATAATCTCAATGGAGCTGTAGGAAATGACTTCCTTCGAGGGGGAGCTGGTAACGACTCTCTCTATGGTGATGTGGGTGATGATTTCCTCGGTGGCGGGGACGGCAATGACACCCTCAATGGTGGGGATGGTAATGATACCTTAGTTGGCTGGAAAGGCAACGATACCTTGTACGGAGGAACTGGCATTGATCAGCTTTATGGAAGTCATGGCAATGATTCCCTAAATAGTGGTGCGGGAGATGACCTTCTGCGGGGAGGACAGGGGAGTGATACGCTCTGGGCCGCTGAAGGAAACGACAACTTGGGCGGGGGAGCCGACAGTGACACTGTGCTTGGCGGTGATGGTAATGATACTTTGGCTGGTGGTCTAGGCAATGATTCTCTAGATGGCGGTAAAGGGAATGATCAGCTCATTGGCGTTGAAACTAGTGGTGATTCTGCGGGACGGGGTGAACAGGACCTCCTCACAGATTGGAATGGCAACGATACCTTTGTTTTAGGGGATGCCAATGGCGTCTTTTATAATGATGGTCGCGATAATACCTTGGGTGCTGGAGATTATGCTCAAATTAGGGGGTTCCAACAATCCAATGGAGATAAGATCCAACTGCATGGTCAGGCGGCTGATTATCGATTAGGTGCTGTGCCAACAGGCTTACAGTCCGGGGCTGCTCTCTTTTTGAATACCCCTGGCAATACTGATGAGCTGGTCGCAGTGATTGCTTTTGCTAATCCTGATAACTTGGATTTGAAGAGTAGCTCTTTTGCTTACGTCTAGCGCGTGAGGGTCTAATTTATTCAGAACGGGCAACATCGCTTTAATGGGATGTTGCCTGTTTTTTATGGCTATTGATGCTCTCGGATTAGGAGCTAGTGATCGGTGTTTTACCCTCGATGATTCCTTCAGCTTGATTCACGAGAGACCGCAGCCGTTCCAATGTTTCCTGGTTGATCTGCTGCCAAAGACCCCGCTGATGAGCTTCTAAAAGGCGTTCTGCCATATCTCGCAAAGCCCAGGGGTTTTTGGATTGAATAAAGTCTTGGACCTGGGGATCAAAAAGGTAAGCTTCAGCAACTCCCTGATACATATGGTCAGCAACACAATGGGTGGTGGCATCGTAGGCAAAGAGATAATCGACAGTGGCCGTCATCTCAAAGGCTCCTTTATAGCCGTGACGCATCACCCCTTCGATCCATTTAGGGTTGATCACTCGGGACCGATACACTTTGGCAATCTCTTCCTGGAGTTTGCGGACTTTGGGATTGGCTGGCATGGAGTGATCCCCAAAATACAATTCTGGATTTTGGCCCTGGATCGCCCGAACGGCTGTGGCTAAGCCCCCCTGAAACTGGTAGTAATCATCCGAATCCAGCAAATCATGTTCGCGATTATCTTGGTTATGAAGAACAATTTGCATTTGGCTCAGACGTTGGCTAAAGGCTTCGGGGGCAAACTGCTCGGTGGTCAGAGATGGTTTTTCTGAGGCTGTTTGAGCCGTATAGGCATAGCTACTCCAGTTCATGTAAGCCCGTGCTAAGTCCTGATCATCTGTCCAATTTTGGGCCTCGATTAGCCCCTGCAGGCCAGCTCCGTAGGCACCAGGTTTAGACCCAAAGATACGGTATCGCGATCGCATCTCCGCTACTTCCTCACTCAGCCCTTCCTCTAACCCATATTGCTTCTCTAACCGAACTTGAGACCCCAGGGGATTTTGATCAGCAGGTTCATCTAAGTTGGCAACAGCATTGACCGCCCGATCAAATAAATCAATCAAATTGGGAAACGCATCCCGAAAGAATCCTGAAATGCGCAAGGTTACATCCACCCGAGGCCGACCGAGGAGAGAGATGGGCAAAATCTCAAAATCAATGACTCGTCGTGATAATCCTTCCCATACAGGCTGTACCCCTATTAGGGCCAGAGCTTGAGCTAGATCGTCGCCTCCGGTACGCATGGTGGCCGTTCCCCACATGGATAGTCCTAACGTCCGGGGATAATCACCGTGATCTTGGGTATAGCGTTCAATCAAGACTTCGGCGGCTTTGCGCCCTACATCCCAAGCACTCTCCGTCGGCAAGGCCCGAATATCAACGGAATAGAAATTGCGTCCAGTGGGTAAGACATCGGGACGACCTCGCGTCGGGGCTCCTGAAGCGCCGCTGGGGATATAGCGTCCGTCTAATCCTTTGATTAAGTGGGCAATCTCCTGATCGGTTTGATATAGCCGGGGCAGTAAGCTATCACGAATCCAGCCCAGCTCTGTTTGCAGATCAACGGGATGGTCAGACAGATCCAGGGTAGAAGCCAATAATTGTTCGACCAGAACTGCTGCTGCTGCTTCTAGCAGAGCGATAGCATCCCCCAAAATATAGAGAGGGTGGGCGGTGGAGTGTTGACTCAGAATATTTTGTTGATCAGCCGTAAGGGATAGGGCTGGATCCGCCGTTAGTGGATCAATGTCTGACCCCCAAGACTGAGCCAGAGTCCGAGTTAAGCCTTGGTGTTGGGGACTCGGTTGTCGGGCCAACGACACCACTAAATCACGAAGCTGAATGCTCTCTGGGCAAGACCCAAAAATATGGAGACCATCACGAATTTGGGCTTCTTTAAGTTCGCAGAGATACCCATCCGCCTGGGTCAGTAAGCTGTCCAAACGGATTTGCAGATCTGTGTCAGGGGCCAGGGCAATGCCAAGATCTTGATCGAGCTGTTCGGCTTGGACAAGGGCAAGAATGCGATCGCGGATGACTGGCAACCGTCTTGGATCTAGGCTTTGGGCATCATAATACTCATCAATCAGGGCTTCTAGCTTTTGCAAGGGACCATAGAGTTCTGCCCGAGTGAGGGGTGGGGTCAGGTGGTCAAGGATGACGGCTTGGGCGCGGCGCTTGGCCTGAGCACCTTCACCAGGGTCATTGACAATAAAGGGATAGAGATGGGGCAAAGGTCCTAGGGCCACCTCGGGATAGCAAGTTTCAGAAAGAGCAATGCTTTTGCCCGGTAGCCATTCCAAATTGCCATGCTTACCGACATGAATCACAGCATGGGCTTGGAACTGATGACGGAGCCAAAAATAGAACGCTAGATAAGCATGGGTTGGCTCTAAATCCGGGGCATGATAGTTGAGACTTGGATCCGTATCGTATCCGCGAGAGGGCTGGATGCCCACAAAGATATTCCCTATCTGTAAACCAGGGATAGCAAAGAATCCATCGGGTGCAGCTTCGTGGGGAGGACCCCAGCGATCGCAAAGTTGTTGCTGCACCCCTGAGGGCAATTGGGCAAACTCCTGTTCATACTCAGCCAAGGACAGTTTTTGATAGACCTTTCGCAGGGGCCATCCTTCGGAATCATTGGTGACCCCTTGGGTTAACCATTCAATCAGTTGATCACCGTCCCCTGGGATATTAGCCAATGTATATCCTGCGGTCTGCATAGCCTCCAAAATAGCGATACAGCTAGCGGGCGTATCTAACCCCACTCCATTGGCAAGACGACCATCTCGGGTCGGATAGTTTGCCAAAATCAGAGCTATCTTTCTGTCCAGCGGCTGACAATGTCTCAACTTGACCCAGTTGGCCGCCAACGCTGCCACAAACTGGATCCGATCTACTACGGGTTGATAGCTGACCACATCAGTCTCTAGCTGGGTATTGTAGGTCTGGACTGCCTTAAAAGAGACGGCACGACTGATAATTCGGCCATCGACTTCGGGCAAGGCCACATTCATTGCCATGTCCCGAGGGGCCAATCCCTGGAGTTGGGATTGCCATTGTTCGACGGACCCGCCACTACAAATGACCTGCAATACGGGGACATCCAGTTGCTCCCAGAGTTCCAAATTCAGGGTTTCGGCAGCGAGTTTCGCCAGGGAAAAGCTGGTGGTGTTCAGCAGTAGATCAATGGCGGGTTGCCCAGGCGGGTTGAGTAACTGCACCAGCTCCGCTTGGACATCTGGATCCTGGAGGGACTGGACGTAGATGGGAACTGGGGTGAGATTTTGGTGGATCAGGGCCTGGGATAGAGATGCGATCGCATCCACATTCCCAGCCAAATAGTGAGCCCGATAAAACAGAATGCCTACCCTAGGAGCCTGTTTTTTCTTGGGGGCTGCGAATAAGCCGATACGCGGTACGTCTTGCGGTGCCAAGGGTGCTAGGGGTGACTGGAAGTGACGATGGGCAACAAACTGCAATGCTTGTCCACAATTATCAATCCCCCCCTCCGTAAAATATTGCCAGAGCTGATGGACCGCCGACAAGCCAACGGTGGAATGGCTAACCAAATCTGGATCAGGACGATCATCTCCCGGCAATACATACAGCACTGCCTTCGTCTTGGCGACCGTCTCCTTGAGCACTTCCAAGCCATAGGACCAATAGGCCCGGCTGCCCAACAGTCGCACAATAATGACTTTGGCATGGGTTAAAACAGTGTCTGCATAATGATCAATACTCAATTGCTGTTGCAGGTGGAGCAGATTTGCAACTCTGACGGCTGGTCTTTGCTCTGACCTTAAAACGACAGCTTTAGCAAACAGCTGAATATCAGTATCTGCTGCCGTCAATACCACAATTGGTGCAGGGGTTTGCTCAATAAAGATGACACCCTCGGTAGTGCCTGCGTCTAATCCCCCAGGCATGGCCGCCAGACGGTGCATCGCGTTCCTCCTATCAATAATAGATGTTGAACCAATCGATAAAAATGTATAAGAAGGACCCTAGGCAAATATTGCGAATAATTGAAAGCCTTAAAGAAATTAGTGGAACTGCCCCAATCATGACTGGTTCACGATAGAAACAGATCAGTCATGAAATTAAGGCCGTCATGATCTTAATCTCTACTTAGAATTTTTAGTGAATGTCGATGTCCAACCTTTTGTAAACGGCTATCGGTCCATCCACTGTAGATCAGGTATCCGCTGGATGGATTCGCTAGGGGGAGCTGGGTACAAGCACGGGAGACTGGATAATGCCTGTTTCAGCACCAGAACTATTTGAGCAAACACTACCCAATACGGTCTACCCGCAACTCAGTTTGTCACTAGCAAACATGATGCGGTTCATTCCTGGTGTTGCCAAACTTCTGACTGATGCCGAACTTGTGGATGCAAGGGCAGAGATCAAACGATTTACTGTTCTGACCTCAAAAAGCTTTAGTGCCTTAGTACATGAAATCTCAGCACCAGCAGGGACTGAGGTTAAGCTCATTTTTGAACCCAGTTCAATCACTACCTTTCTCAATACCCTTGACCAGCAATGCGTTCAGCACCCTCAGCTTCAGCAGCTTATTGCTCAAGTGCTCGATCGGCAGGCGCACAAGACCAATGATGCCAAACTCCAAAGTCAGTTTACTCTGCAGTCATTAGCCGCGATTACCCCCAATCTAAATCACGAGACAGCCTCCTTAAGTTGCCAGCCGATGGTTGATGCTGCACTACACCAGCAAGTGGCCCAAGAACGGGTGTTAAATCAGGTCATCACTCAAATCCGCCAGAGTTTAGAACTGCCCGTGATTCTATCAACGGCGGTGGCAGAGGTTCGGCAATTTCTCCAAGTTGACCGACTCGTTATTTATCAACTGCCACTACCTTCTAGTGCCCCTAACCAGGATTCTGAGTCCACTACCCTTTTGCCCTCTGCGAGGGGCTCCGTTACCTATGAAGCCAAGGCCTCTTCCAAAATCCCCTCCGTTTTGCACTACCAAGAACAACTATGCGGTACCTCCTCTACCGATTTCCTCGCTAAATATCAGCAAGGCCTGACCCTATCCATCCCAGATATTGGCCAGCAGGGGCACTTGTCTCAGTGTCTCCATGATTTCTTGCAAACCATTCATGTTCGCGCTCTCCTGGTTACCCCTATTATTGTCCAGTCTGAACTTTGGGGGCTGTTAATCGCTCATCAATGTTGGCATCCTCGACAGTGGCTAACCCATGAACAAGATCTGCTGAAGCATATTGCTGAACACCTAGCGATTGCTATCAACCAAGCCCAACTCTATGACCAGGTACAACAACAAAAGCAAACCTTAGAAGAGCAAGTTCATCAGCGTACCCAAGAACTTCAGACGGCTTTGGTTGCAGCCCAGTCTGCGAATCAGGCTAAAACTGATTTTCTCGCCACTATGAGTCATGAACTGCGTACGCCCCTAACCTGTGTTATTGGCATGTCAGCAACCCTCTTGCGCTGGTCCTTGGGACCACTAACAGAGAAACAGCGCAGCTGTCTGCAAACGATTCATGACAGCGGTGATCACCTGCTAGAACTGATCAATGATATTCTTGATTTTTCCCATGTGCAATCCGGCAAGGCCACCCTCAACTTAAGTGAGTTTTCTCTGACCACTCTGTTGCAGCAGATCTTGCAGGTGATGCGAGACAAATCCGAGGCCCATGAAGTTCAGCTCAAGGCCAACTTAAAAATCCCTCAAGATCGGGACCGTTTTGTCGCTGATTTGCACCGGGTTCAACAAATTCTGATTAGCCTGATTGATAATGCGATTAAATTCACGCCGATGGGAGGGAAAGTGAACCTCCGAGTGTGGGTGGAAACCAATACGGTCATTTTTCAAGTTGAAGATACAGGGATTGGCATTGCCCCTAGTCATCTGCCTCACCTCTTCGAAAAGTTTCAGCAGCTGGATGCGTCCTATCACCGCACCTACGAAGGGGCAGGCTTGGGATTAGCCTTAGCTCAGCAATGTGTGACGTTGCACCAGGGTTGGATAGATGTCAGTTCTGTTGAAGGTCAAGGCTCGATCTTTACCGTCCAATTGCCCAATCAATCGGCACTGATCAGTCAAGAGGAGTCAGTCCCCAAGATGTTGTCTGGGGGGCGGATTGTGCTGATTGAAAGCAATGAAGAAGAAGCAACCCTCCTATGCGACATCCTCACAGCCGCTAACTACCAGGTGATCTGGATGGTGGAAGCCTCAGCGGCCATCGACCAAATTCGGTTGTTGCACCCCATGGCGGTGATCGTTGATGCCCAGCTCCCTGCTCAAGGTTGCATCAACCTGATTCGTCGCCTGCGAGAGCTGCCTGTCACAGACAAAATTAAAATCATTGTGCTGACCCCAGAAGAAATCTCTAAAGAGCATCAACGATATCTCAGCCTAGGTGCAGATGCTTATCTACTGAAATCTTTAAAGCCAGAAGATTTATTGCGGAAGGTAGAGGTCTTGCTCAAATCGGCTTCCATGGTTTAGTGAAGGCGGAGATCAGTTGACCGACCGCGCCATGACTGATTTATTCCAGCTCCTTAGAAGCTTCTTCGGCATAGAGACTGGCCATCAAGGCTTTTAGACGCATACGGGGTATGTAAGGCCAGCCTCCCTCGGTTTCAATTTCACGCAACAATAAATGCAGCGCATGACGACTCGTCGGCAAAGATTTTAGAAATAGCTCCTCCCGGATACCTTGGTGGAGAGATTCTAAGGTTCTCAGCAGTTTTAGCAACTCCGCTGAATTTCCCGTAGCTGCTTGAGCATGGGCATTCACAATGGTTTGAATGTCGTCTAGATAATCACTCGATGGAGTTGTGTTTTCACAACTAGTCATGTTCTGCATTGTCGTACTTTTATAGCCTTATTATGGGTCCTCATGGTCCTGCTTGGCTAAAAGCGACGCAGAAAGTCCTTGTCTCTACTCCCATTCGATGGTTCCAGGAGGTTTAGAGGTAATATCGTAGACGACGCGATTTACCCCTTTGACTTCGTTGACAATCCGATTCGAGATGGTTTCCAAGAGTTCATAAGGGGCTCGAGACCAGTCTGCTGTCATCCCATCTTCACTAGAGACAAATCGTAAAACGATCGGGTAAGCATAGGTGCGCTGATCACCCATCACGCCCACACTTCGAACTGGTAGAAGAACAGCAAAAGCTTGCCAAAATTCGTTGTAGAAGCCGGAGCGATTAATTTCTTGTCGCACTACTAGATCGGCATCCCGCAGGATATTGAGACGCTCTGCTGTGACTTCACCGATGATCCGAATGGCTAAACCAGGACCGGGGAAAGGGTGGCGTTTAACAATCTCTTCGGGCAAGCCCAGGGTCAGTCCCACTTTTCGGACTTCATCTTTAAATAGTTTGCGCAGAGGTTCAACGAGTTTGAACCGCAAATCTTTGGGCAGGCCGCCGACATTATGATGACTTTTAATTTTGACCGCCACCCGTTCACCCGTTGCCGGATCAATGTTGGTGTCAGCAGATTCAATAACATCGGGATAGAGGGTGCCTTGGGCCAGGTAATCAAAGGGGCCTAGGCGACGGGATTCCTCTTCAAAGACATGAATGAACTCATGGCCAATCCGTTTGCGTTTTTCTTCTGGGTCAGTGATGCCTTCGATGCGTTCTAAAAAGCGTTCGCGGGCCATCACATATTCCACAGGGATGTGAAACTGGTCGCGAAAGAGCTTGACCAAGCGCTCGGGTTCGAGTTTGCGCATAAATCCCTGATCGATAAACATGCAGGTCAAGTTATCGCCAATAGCTTTATGCAGTAAAAAGGCCAGGGTCGATGAATCGACGCCCCCTGATAATGCCAGCAACACTCGCTTGTCACCGACTTTGGCGCGGACTTCGCGAATGGCTTCTTCGACAAAGGCTTCTGTAGTCCAGGTGGGTTCGCATTCACAAATGTGATACACAAAGTTGCAGATTAAGGCTTGTCCACCTTGGGAATGAACGACTTCCGGGTGGAACTGAACACCATAGAGCTGACGTTCATGGTGGGCAACAGCAGCATGGGGGGTATTAGCCGTATGGGCTAATACCTTAAACCCTTCTGGCAAGGAGGTCACGGAATCTCCATGACTCATCCACATGGTTGTCTGATCGTCTACGTTGGTGAGCAGATCGGTGGGATCATCAATGCTGATGTCAGCTTTCCCGTATTCAGCTGCATCAACAGATTCGACTTTGCCACCCAACTGATGCATCATCAACTGCATGCCATAGCAAACGCCTAGGATAGGAATGCCCAGCTCCCAAATGGCTGGATCGCAGGCGGGGGCATGGTCGGCATAAACAGAATTAGGGCCACCCGATAAGATAATGCCTTGGGGATTGAGCTGCCGCAATTGTTCGATCGAGGTTCGGTAGGATAATACTTCCGAGTAGACCTGGGTCTCCCGGATCCGCCGAGCAATCAATTCGGAATATTGAGAGCCAAAATCAAGAATAGCAATCATTTCACGATCGACAGGGGTGTTCGCAAAGGTTGAGTCTTGAGGATGACTAGAAAGGGGTTGCTGAGTCTGAGAAGGCACGGAAGGTATCCCTGTAAATTGGCGAAAGGGCGGGTTTTGGCGTGAACTGTAAAGGCTATATCAAAAAGGAAAGTGAACCCTAAGACCAAGATTTGGATAACTAAACTTGATGGACTCAATGCTGGATGGATTAAAAATATATGTATAAATATTCTTACAATTCTAGGTCAATCTTGGGTCTGCTGACAAAACTGTTCGAGTAATTGCTGGCCTGTTGGACTGATGGCAAAGAGTTGACGATCGCGATTGAATAGAGCCGAGCCAACCTGGACAGTTTGATCACACTGCTTGCGGATATAGGTTTGCGATCGCACATCGATACGCTCTGTAATCGCCTTATAGATAGACTGCACCCACTGACTGTGAGTCTGGGTATCTAAATTCGTTAAGAGTTGCAGCGCCGCTTCCGCAGTGGGACTCTCAAACAGGGCTTGAAGGTGGATATGGGACAACCCCAAACGAGCTGCATGAGCCGTGAGGATTTCTTGGCGAGCATCTGCCAAATGATGATGGGTGTGAAAAATGCCCCCGGCCAGTTTGAGTAACTTGCCGTGATAGCCCAATAGCAGAATTGACTGTACTCCCTGGACCCCAGCTTCCACCAACAACGGCCCCAGCCAATTGGCGGTTTTGATCAAAGACTCAGGGACAATGCCCAGAGAAGGAGCGAGATCTAACCCATTTTCACCCAAACAAAAAACGAGACAAGGATGTTGGGAGGCCTTCTGCTGTAACTCAGCCCTAAATTTTTCTAACTGCTCAGGGGCGCTCAAAGGCTGAGCAATACCCGAGGTCCCCAGCAAAGACAAGCCTTCCACCACCCCAAAAGCAGCATTAGAGGTGCGCTCCGCTAAAGCCCGCCCCTCCGGCAAAATAACGGTGACTTGAATTCGGTCTTGTGGCTGTCGCCATTTCTCTAAATTGTGATGGAAAAGCTGCTGAGCATAGCTATAAATGGCAGCTTGATCCCCTCTAGCCTGGTCTATGCCTACGCCCTCGCCACCCCTTAACTCAATAGGAACTTGTTGGTCAGGAGCGGCCCACTCCACCAACACCCATAGGGGAGTATGGCGCGTTAAATCCAAATTGTCGCCAGGATCACTGCGGGTTATAGCTAAGGCTTGACCTGCTTGCAACCCTGCGACTTGCTCGACGGGGATCTTCACCTGTTGATCAGGATTGATCAAATCGACGCTGACCTGAGATTGAGGCTTAGATTCATAGAGCCATCGCAAAGCAGCGATGGCAGCCGCGCAAGCGAAGACTGGTAAGGTGTAGCCAGCCCGGAGGCTTGGAGTCGGCATAGAGAAATGCTGGTCCCTCAGAGCATTCAGAACAGGAATGTTTTATCCTTTTAAATTGGGACAACTCTGATCGTCTTCGAGTCATTGTTGTCTAACCCATTTATCAAGTTATACGAGATCCCTTAAATATTATGAAGCGCTTTGTCTCCCGTCTGCTCAGCTTAATGCTTGTAGCTTGTCTGTTCTTAACTACTGGTTGCTCGCTTCTTTCTTCAAGGACCCTCTTATCAGGAGATTATCAACAAGACACTGTTTATGTGATTGATAATCTGAGTAATGCCATCGCATTGCCTGATGACGATCCTAACAAGACAGAGAATCAAGCAGAAGCTGGGGCGCTCATCAGTGAGTATGTATCTCGGTATCGCCGCAAGCCCAAGTTAGCGGGTTCCGCCTCCTTTATGACCATGGCAACGGCGCTGAACGGCTTGGCAGGGCACTACACCTCCTACCCCAATCGGCCGCTACCCCAACGGTTGAAAGATCGATTAGAGCAAGAGTTCAAACAAGCTAAGATCGCACTCAAGCGAGAATCTGCTGCCTAAAGCCCATTTAATCCAAGGAGTCTGCTCATGTTTGGTCTTGGCTGGTTAGAAGTTGGACTGATTGTCCTCGCAGCAGTCTTTCTATTTGGCACAAAACGCATCCCTGAATTGGGGGCTTCTCTCGGTAAATCATTGCGAGGCTTTAAAGATGAATTGCAAGATCAACCCGAAGACGATCAAATAGACGAATAGATCATGAGGTTTTAGCAGCCTTCCCCTAAATGAAATGAGTTTTTAATCCCCCCTTCTCTGAACTGATAGAGGAGAGGGGATTACTATTTGCCTTGTTCTCGGCAGGCTAAGAGTTGCTCTTATTGCTTAGGCACCAGCCTTTATGGCTTAGGTGTGGCTGCTAGAGACCCATAGTAGGGCAGGACTTGGTCCCATACCGATTGTTCTCCGGCTTGCCATTGTTGACGGGCGACTGTAATCAATGCCTGACAAATATGCTCTTGCTGGATGTCGCCAGGTTTGATGTGGTGTTGAATCGTTTGGGTTGATAAAATCCGATGCCACTCATCAATTGCAAAACATTGAATCGGTTGATGGGTGATCAGATGTTGAGTTTGATGGTCCCAGGCATAGAGACTGCCATATACTGCCCCCCGCTGGCCGGGAATTTCTACCGCGATTCGATCCTCAGGCTTGGTGCTGGGTGAAGCCGAAGCATAGGCATAAGCTTGAGCTGTTAGATTAGAGATTCCGTATAAAGGGATCTGCAACTGTTGGGCCAATATGCGGCTGGTGACGACCCCAATGCGGGTGCCTGTAAAACTGCCTGGCCCTTGGGCAACCACAATCCATTCCAGATCAGACCAAGACTGATCTTCCAGGAAAATCGATAAATGTTGATGGAGGTACAGAGAGATATCTCGGCCTAAATCCCAAGTTTGATAACGTTCCAGGGTGCCGAAATTGGTAATACCGAGGGTAAGGGCTGAGCTAGTTGTATCCAGGCCGAGAACAGTCATAGATGTGGAACTTCGTGACAATGATCACCTTCTCATTCTAATAAGACAGGTGATGATGGTTCTATAATCTTCTGCTCAGAGAGTCAAGCGCGATCAGGCAAATACTTATGGAAAGCATTTTGGGCGATAGCCTAGGAGAATTTAATGGATATAGTGGCTGGATTGTTTGGAATTTATTTTTAGCTTTTATTCCAATGACCCTTAGTTTTTGGTTGTTTCGGCTACGACACCCATCGAGAACACTGATTTGGTGGATAGGGCTAATTGTTTTTATTGCGTTTTTGCCCAATGCTCCCTATCTTCTCACAGACATCATTCATCTGATCGGTGCAGCCCGCTCCACTCGGTCCATTTGGATCGTGACGTTGATTTTTATCCCCCTGCACACCTTTGCTATTTTGGCAGGATTTGAAGCGTATGTGATCTCTTTGATCAACCAGGGACATTACCTCACCAAGCAAGGAGCTGGCAAGTATGTCGCATCGGCCGAGGTCCTCGTGCATATTCTCTGTGCAATTGGGATTTATCTGGGGCGATTTATCCGATTCAATAGTTGGGACTTGGTCACCAATTTCAAAGGGGTCTTAATGGTGAGTATCGATGAATTATCATCAAAATTTCCAGTGGTTGTCATCTCGATTACGGTGCTGGTGCTGATTCTGTTTTATTGGCTCATGAAGCAGCTAACCCTGGGCATTATCCTCAGAATTCGGGAAGTCCGCCGCAATAATCGTGATCTATTGTCCTAACGAAGATCTGAATCTGAACACTGGCTCCCCCGTGCCAAAATGGATGGGTACCCCACCTTGGAGAATCAGCTATGCCCTTGGAGCGCAGATTGTCCCGTGATGCTTTCTTGCAAAATGAAATTGTGATTCTTAAGCAGCTTTGCTTGACTCCGAGCCGCATGTTTCAGCCTGGACGTTATATGGTCAGTGATTTACCAGATGAAGCCTTCACCATGGGCTTGGTGGAACGCGCTCCGATTACGCCAGAATCGGAGCAAGAGTCTCCATCGTAAGATGTTGAGTAGTGCCGTTTCTACGAATGCTCACTAGCGATGATTTCTACTGACGTTAGAGAACTGGATCTATGTAACTTTGAGGGACAGCTTACTCAAACCATCGTTCTGCCTAATATTAGCTGGGTCACTTACCAGGCTCTACTCACTGAGATGGGCAACCATCGCTCTGCTCGCCTCACGTATGATTGTGGACGTCTGACGATAAAAATGCCATCAAAGCTGCATGAAATCATCAATCGATTGCTCGCCCGCATCGTTAACACCCTCACGGAAGAATTCGATCTAGAAGTCGTTGATATCGGCTCGACCACGCTGGATCGCCAGGATTTAGATAAGGGTGCAGAACCGGATACAGGGTTCTATATCCAAAATGCCGATCAGTTAACAGGGTTGGATCCTGACATTCCTGAGACTCTGCCCCCAGATTTGGTGATTGAGGTGGATATTTCTAGTCCGTCTACCCAGCGGCTTCAGATTTATCAGGCGTTGGGAATTGCTGAGATTTGGCAATATACGAAACAAAAAGGTCTGAGAATCTACCATTGGCAATCCAATAGGTATGTGGAATCGTCGGTTAGCTTGGCTTTCCCCAAGATGACGGTTGAGAGACTCAATCAATTTCTGGAGCAACGACAAAACCAGAGTGAAAATCAGGTGATTCGGGCAGTACGCACTTGGGTCAGACAGCAGGATTAAGGGATCTGGACATGACGAAATAACGATTTCACCACC
>CALDHF010000034.1 GCA_937941595.1 uncultured Acaryochloris sp.
CCAGGTCGCCGGGGTCAGCTACAGCTTTTGCATGCAGGGGCGTTAGGGGGTGGTCCTCGAAAGCTGGTTGGCAGTGATCTCATCCCCCAGAAAACCCTAACGGTTGTCGATATCGATATTGATGAAGGAATTACGACTTACACCACCTATGACATCAAAACCTTACAGGTGGTGGATCAACGTCAACTGCCCCGACAAATCGAGGGGCATAACGGCACCGTCTTTCGCCGCGATGTGGTCCCCCATCGTCAGCCTTGATCAGGAGGCTTCGCAGTTTTCGTAACCCTTACCGTTCGTCATCATCCGATTGTGGCTATCGCCTCACTTGCGGATAATCTGGGCTAACAGCCTCGAAGGATTTGAATCATGCCATGGTAAATGGCTGCCATAAAGTCTAGATTGAGGGTCTCAATTCGGTCA
Organism: uncultured Acaryochloris sp.; assembly: GCA_937941595.1. GTDB lineage: Bacteria > Cyanobacteriota > Cyanobacteriia > Thermosynechococcales > Thermosynechococcaceae > Acaryochloris. The sequence continues at coordinate 421 of CALDHF010000034.1, forward strand.
CTGGGTTTATGGTAGTGAGGATTTCTTAGATTGGCCGTATCCGTGACCATAATGGCGGTATATCCCTGATCCCAGAAAGCCGCATGATCGCTCCGTCGTGTGTCAGGCAAAATATTGCCCCGGAAGGGCACAGGTAGCCATTCACATAAGGCCCCATTCTGTTTGAGGTGATAGGACATTTTCATCATTGTCGGAATAGAGCGCAAGTTACCGAGTAGGGCAATGAAGTTACCTGTGTTGGGATAAAAATACTCTAGTCCGGACGGATATTTTTGGGTATGGGGTTGCTGATCGATATAGCCCAACATCTCTAGACTGATCATCAAGGTGATTTTTTCTCGATTTTGTCTTGAGGACTGGGCGTAGGCTTGACTGCCTAGCAATCCATACTCTTCCATATCAAAGCCAATAAAGTGAAGGGGGTGCCGGGTGGGGTGATCATAAAAGTATTGGGCGAGTTCTAACAGCACTGCAATGCCAGAGGCATTATCATCTGCACCCAACGATCCGGGGACGGCATCAAAATGAGCACCCACTACAATGGGGGGTAATGCCTGAGTACCTGCTATTTCAAGCACCAAATTCTCATGGACGCTATTGGCCCATTTTTTGAGGGTCCTGAAGCCCTGTCGTTTGACTAACCCCCATTGACTCAGTTCTTGGTAAATATACTCTTTGACGTAGAAGTGCCCTTCGGAGGCTAGATAGGGATCTCGTTCCCGAACTAAGTGAGATAAGTGCAGGGCAAGCCGCCCTTGAACATTGCTACTCATATGACCTAGCTCCTTACCAGGGGCTACTAATCATTGTGAAACCTGACCAATAAAAGGGGTGTGAAAAATCACTTTCAGCTGATGTATCCATGTGTGGGGGTAAGGGTATGGATGTGTTGGATAATTGCAAGGTCCCTGATTGGAGACGCACCTGTCCCCGTAGCAGTTGTAGTTGTGCTTGCCGCAGGGCTTCCGCCTTGGTCGAGCTTTGGGGCAACTGCTGATAGAATTCACTCATGATGGCCAATGTACCCATATCACTGATATACCAAAGACTCCCGAGGGCAGACTTTACTCCGGCTTTAAGGGCAATTCCTGCAAATCCTAATTCGGCAGTATAGTCTCCCAACGCGGTTTTACAGGCACTAAGAACCAATAAATCCAGGCTAGGGTTAGACCAGGCAATGGTATTCATCTGGTCTAACCGCAGGCGGCCATCTCTAAACTGAATAAAGGACTGATGAGGCTGCCCTGGATTGAATTCGGCATGAGTTGCCAAATGCACAATATTGAAGGTTTGATTCTTGAGCTGGGCCTTGAGGTTTTTGAGAGTGAAGGTTTGGTTGAGTAGGGACTGCCCTTGCCACTGAGCTTGGCCCGCTTGCTTGGTTCTAAGGAACGTTAAAATACTTGATATTTCTATGGGAACTGCGGGTAAAGACGTCATTTGCAAAAACTCAGACGCGCCCCCAGCCAAGATTTTGCCCTGTTGCCGCTTTTTGTAGTCTGTTTGAATAAGGTTAAACGCGGGAATAATGGTTGAACTATATTTGTCGATGAGATAATTTTGGCCATCATGGAGTGCCGCCATAGGCAATCCTCGCAGACCATTCCCTAAGCAAAATAATAGGGTATCAATATCAGCGGTTTTTAGATGTTCCTGCTCAAAGGGGGCTATCAACCATTGATAGAGTTGTTGAGCTGTTTTCAGATCCCATTTTGTCCCCGGATCACTCATCTGTTCGCGGAAAGTGGCGACGGTTTTTAATAATTTAGATCGCGGAACATCGTAGAGATCACGGACGATGGGCTTGCCACCAGGCAGGAGGAGAACCAAATGTAAATGATCCTCACGGGGTACGACCCAAAGTACAGCAGGCTGAGTATCTGATTCTTGGCTGATGCGCGATAGGGTTTGGGCAACGTCATCTGGATCCTGGGTGACTTCCGCCAGATTTTCCCCAAAAAAGTCCTCAAATTCTGTTTCGAAATTCCGCTCCATGGTCAAGAATCTTTGAGTCGGGGTTGGAGCCGGAGATTTTGGAGGTTGAGCTATACCTGGCAAGATAACACCGAGCCAGAGTCCAACAGTGGCGAGGCCGATAAATTGAGCACGACGGCTGATATAAGGCTGCTTCGAAAAATATCGGTTGAGGGTTTTCTGAGGATTGAGCAAGTTTAGAGTCTGTTTTGACATATCAAAACCTTGCGTGAGGTCTTGTTGCCAGTCTATCGCCTGGGGTTGATCTTTTTATGAGTGATTGATCAACATCCCGCCAACCACAAAGCTTACTGATCAGACCATAAAAAACAGTCCTCCCAAAGATGGGAGGACTGATCTTGAATTTGAGTTGTACCCTAATCGGGCAAAGTTTAACTCAATAGGTCTTTAGCTTTAGCGAGTACATTTTCAACGGTGAAGCCAAACTGCTCTAAACAGGTATTACCGGGAGCAGATGCTCCAAATCGGTTGATGCTAATAGACTGACCTTCAAAGCCAATATAGCGATGCCAACCAAAATCGGATCCAGCTTCTACTGACAGACGCTTGGTAATCCCTTTGGGCAAAACGGACTCCTTATACTCAGGCGTTTGGGCTTCAAAGAGTTCCCAGGATGGCATAGAGATAACGCGCACTTTCTTGCCTTCTGAACGGAGTTGCTCAGCGGCCTGCTCGCACAGGTGGACTTCACTACCGGTTGCCAGCATCAGCAGGTCGGGAGTGCCATCGCTATCGGACATGATATAGGCGCCCTTGGCAACGGCATCAATAGAGCTTCCAGCTAAGTTAGGTAGGGCCTGACGAGTGAAAGCAATGAGAGTGGGTGATTTGCGGTTTGCGATCGCAACCTTATACGCGCCAGACGTCTCATTCCCATCTGCGGGTCGAACAACCGTTAAATTAGGAATAGTCCGTAAAGAAGCCACGGTTTCCACAGGTTGGTGGGTCGGGCCATCTTCTCCCAAACCAATCGAATCATGGGTCATCACATAGATGACGCCTGCTTCCGAAAGAGCAGAGAGACGGATTGCTGCCCTCATATAGTCTGCAAACACCAAAAAAGTGGCGCAATAGGGAATTAGACCGGAATTGTGCAAGGCAATACCATTACAGATGGCCCCCATGCCATGCTCTCGCACGCCAAACCGGAGATTGCGATTGTTATAGTCTCCTTTTTGGAAATTCCCAGATCCTTTAATTTCAGTGAGGTTGGAGTGGGTTAAGTCTGCAGACCCGCCAATCATCTCAGGGATAGCGCCAGCCAACGCGTTAATGGTAATTTCGGAATGCTTCCGGGTCGCTAGACCTTTGTCTGCTGGAGTATAGCTTGGGAGAGACTTATCCCAACCACTGGGCAATTCTCCCCGCTGCATCCGGTCAAACTCAGCAGCCTCTGCAGGATACTTCGTGCGATAGGACGTCAGAACTTCTTCCCACTCTGCTTCCGCACTAGCGCCCCGGTCAACGGCCTGACGGAAGTGCGACAGCACATCATCCGGAATATGAAAGGGTTCATGGCTCCAGCCAAGGTTTTCGCGAGTGGCCTTGATCTCATCATCACCGAGGGCAGCTCCATGAATTCCTGCAGTATTGGCTCGGTTCGGTGACCCATAGCCAATGGTCGTCGTCACCTTAAGTAGCGAAGGCTTATCGGTGACAGACTTAGCGGTCTCAATGGCTTTTTGAATACTGTCCAAATCGGTATTACCATTTTCGACATGGATCACATGCCAGCCATAAGCTTCGAATCGCTTGCCAACATCTTCCGTAAAGGAAATATCTGTGGAGCCATCAATGGAAATATGGTTATCGTCGTAGAGGGCAATCAGCTTACCCAACCCCAGGTGTCCTGCCAGAGAACAGGCTTCACCTGAAACCCCTTCCATATTGCAACCATCGCCCAAAATGGCGTAGGAATAATGGTCCACGAGGGTATGGTCTGGCTTGTTGAACTTAGCCGCTAAATGGGCTTCAGCCATTGCCAAGCCCACAGCATTGCAAATCCCTTGGCCTAGTGGCCCGGTTGTGACTTCAACCCCTGGGGTTTCGAAGTTCTCGGGATGTCCAGGAGTTTTAGAGCCCCATTGTCGGAAACTTTTCAGTTCATCCAGGGAGACACTATTGAAGCCCGTGAGGTGGAGAAGCGCATATTGCAGCATGCAGCCATGGCCAGCGGAGAGCACAAAGCGATCTCGGTTAAACCAGTAAGGATTTTTGGGATTAAACCGCATAATGCGGTCCCAGAGTACGTAGGCCATGGGGGCCGCTCCCATGGGTAAACCGGGGTGCCCGGATTTGGCCTTTTCGACGGCGTCGATAGCCAGAAAACGAATTGAATTAATACAGAGTTCGTCTAGGGATTGGGTTGCTGCAACCATATGCTTGAATCTTTAGTATTTACTGAACTGCAAAAGGAATAAGGCAGGGAGAAAACGATGTCTGACGTGTTATCTATCCAGTGAGGGGTCTAAAAATCTAAAAAGAGGCCTGGTTACGGACAAGCCTCAGAAATGATTACCATTGGGTCTCATTCCTATCACTCAGTGTACTTTCGGAAGGCTAAAGTGACATTATGGCCACCAAACCCAAAGGAATTGGAGAGGGCCACATCCACTGTTAGTTTGCGACTGGTATGGGGAATATAATCCAGATCGCACCCTTCGTCAGGATTATCGAGATTGACCGTCGGCGGCACCTGATCGTTGGCAATCGCCATTGCGGTTGCCACTGCCTCAATCCCACCAGACCCGCCCAGCAGATGTCCCGTCATTGACTTCGTGGAGCTAATGGCAACTTTATAAGCATTATCACCGATGGCTTGCTTAATGGCAGCAGTTTCTGTGGTGTCGTTGGCGTTGGTGCTGGTGCCATGGGCATTGATGTAGCTAATTTGGTCGGGAGTTAGGTTGCTGTCTTTGAGACATAGCTCAATGGCGCGGGAGGCCCCGATGCCTCCCGGAGAGGGGGAGGTCATATGGTAGGCATCGCAGGTGACCCCATAGCCGATCATTTCGGCATAAATCTTAGCGCCCCTGGCCAGCGCATGCTCCAGCTCTTCAATCACGAGGATGCCCACGCCTTCACCGAGAACAAATCCATCCCGATCTCGATCAAAGGGACGACTGGCTTTGGTGGGGTCATCATTGCGAGTCGATAAGGCTCGACAAGCAGCAAACCCAGCCATCGATAGCGGCGTCACTGCTGCTTCGGTACCGCCACAGACCATGGCTTTGGCATAGCCGCGCTGAACAAACCGAAAGGCATCGCCAATGGCATTTGACCCAGCCGCACAGGCAGTGACAGAGCAGGAGTTTGGCCCTTTGGCACCGATATGAATGGCTGTTAAACCCGCTGCCATATTGGCGATCATCATTGGAATCATGAAGGGACTACACCGATCCGGTCCCTTGGTCAAATAGATTTCTTGCTGGTCTTCTAGAACTTTCAGCCCCCCAATTCCGGTTCCAATGATGATGCCAATATCCGTCGCGTTACTATCATCAATGGTGAGGTTGGCATCGGCAACCGCCTGTTTGCTGGCGGCAACGGCAAATTGGGCAAAGCGATCCATGCGCTTGGCATCTTTGCGATCCATATAGTCTTTTGGATCAAAACCTTTGACCTCTCCGGCAATGCGGCAGGCATGGTGGGCTGCATCAAACCGCGTGATCGGGCCAATTCCACTGCAACCTGAGAGTAACCCATCCCAGTATTCGGCTAGGGTGTTTCCTAAAGGAGTAATGGCTCCCAGCCCGGTAATAACAACGCGCTTACGCTCTAGGTTTGTCATGATGGTCACATGTGATAGGCAAATGGTGTGAATAATAAGGGATTAGCAACGGTGTTGCCAGATTGTGAGTATGGGCAACACCGTCTGAAGGTCACTAAGCCTTTACTTTGCCACCAATGAAGTCGACAGCTGCTTTAACGGTCAGGATCTCTTCTGCTGCTTCATCTGGAATCTCGATATCAAACTCTTCTTCCAGAGCCATGACCATCTCAACAACATCCAGAGAATCGGCATCTAAATCGTTTTGGAAGCTCGCTTCTGGCGTCACCTTGTCAGCATCAACACCTAATTGCTCGGCAACTATATCTTTAACTTTGCCAAAAATTTCTGACTCACTCATTGGTTCTTATTTCTCTAAAACTACGCACTCAGGAAGAAGACTTAACATGGCTTCAAAGTGGAGCCAGATGTTTTACAGCATTCCCTAAGTTAATTTCAAGTGTCATTGCTCGAAAATGCAATGGCGGTAAATGCTTAGTCCATCATTTCAGGATTTTAGCCATTCACTCCATAGTAATCGGAAACCGACCTTCTGAAAGCATGGATCTGGTTTTATTACCCTGGCATAAATGAAGTTTTAAGCAAGTCAGTTGCTGGAATGCGAGAGAAACTGGTCGGTGGCTGTAACTAAGGCACTGCGAATGCCAGGTTCTGTAACGGAATGACCCGCATCCGGAATCATCAGAAGCTCTGAATTGGGAAGCTGCTGATGGAGTTCCCAGGCAGACTTGGCAGGACAGACGACATCGTAGCGGCCTTGAACGATGACGATAGGGAGATGCTGGATGCGATCGCACCCCCGTAGCAGCTGATCCTCTGTCTCAAAAAATCCCTTATTCATAAAGTAATGACACTCAATCCGAGCAAAGGCGGTGGCAAAGGTATCCTCGCCACATTTCTCCTGCAAGTCTGGATCGGGAATGAGCTTACTGGTGGTGGCTTCCCAGATAGACCAGGCTTTGGCGGCTTCTAGCTGAATGGCTGGATCATCACTCGTCAGCCGCTGGTAATAGGCCGTGATTAAATCATGCCTTTCTTCAGGGGGGATGGGCTGGAGATATGCATCCCAAGCCTCGGGAAATAGATTGCTGGTACCTTCTTGGTAGAACCAATGCAGTTCTGCTGGACGCAACATGAATATCCCCCGCAGAATCAACCCCTGACAGGCTTGAGGATGAGTCTGACTATAGGCCAGGGCTAGGGTGCTTCCCCAGCTTCCCCCAAACACCACCCATCGATCAATGTCTAAGTGCTGACGTAAGACCTCTATGTCCTGGACTAAATCCCAGGTGGTATTTTCTCTAAGCTCGGCATGGGGCGTACTTTGTCCACAGCCTCTTTGGTCAAATAGGATCAATCGCCATTGCTGCGGATCAAAATATTGCCGATACACGGGGTCAATGCCGCCGCCCGGTCCCCCATGTAGGAAGACAGCAGGTTTACCCTGGGGATTCCCCACCTCTTCGTAATGAAGAGTATGGAGGTCAGAAACCTGGAGACGGCCTGTGTTGTAAGGGGCAATTTCTGGATACAGTTCTCTCATCATTCAAAGTGTGGGGTTCAAAATTCCCAGATGTATCTGGGTCATGGTTCGCTAGTTAAGGGAATCATAGGTTCAGAGTGTAAAATTCACCCAAAAACAAAATAAATCGCATTGCTATCACGCTTTGAATGTCTTTGAAAATGACCCAAAAACATTTAAGGGATCTACCCGTAGAACCCCTATTTGAAGGAAGAGCAATCCCAACTGTTAGTTCAACAGTCTTCCGAAAAAGCTACACATCACTCCCCCCCATCATGCGGATCAGCTTACAAAGCTTATCTAGTATTTGTCCGATTAATATGGGGAAATTTACTCGCCGTCTTCGCAGATTGCTGGTCGTAGACCGCAATACTATCGAAGTCATCAGAACGGGTGAATATCTCAATTATTCAGATCCGTCTGGTTTTGTTTACGGTTACTGTCTTGAACATCATCTTTCCGCAGGGCATTTTACAGAAGAGAACTCTGATACCTTCCTCTTCTTTAAAAAAAGATGGGAAGCCAATGAGCACATCCCCATCATCAGGATTGGTTGTGCGACTCAGCAAAAAGGAGACGTGGGGCCTAACGCACTACAACATTTTATGTCTCTAGATGGGCAAACCTTAGCGCCCCAGTATGGGCAAAGGGTTATTTTTTTGTTTTTAATGTATTCACCCATTGCTGCTGGTCCTGAAGGGGTTGGACTACAGCGATCCATCCATCGAAGACTAAAAAATAACGGGTATTGGCTCAGAGATTCCAATCAAAAAACTTTGACTCCTGACACGGAATGCTTTGAAGCTCCATTGGATAAAGCCTACGCCATAGCTTATGAAGAACATCGGCGTATTTGGAATCTCTATGCCGCACAGACAGATAACTAGCTCAAGATGATCATCAATACGCTCAATTGCTGACAATGTGAACTAGCATTTGAAATGGGGAAAAGGTCTCTATCTTGAGTTGCGCTCAAGAGATTTTCCGCAAATCCCATGTCATACTGCTGTACACATTATCAAGGTTTATGCCAGATCCTTTGCTTAAATATGCCTATTTCCCAGGGTGTGTCGCCCAAGGAGCCTGTCGAGAGCTGTATATGTCTACCCAGGAAATGACGTCGGCCCTGGGGATTGAGCTAATCGAACTCAAAAAAGCAGCTTGTTGTGGCTCTGGCACCTTTAAAGAGGACTCGCAGCTATTAGAAGACACAGTTAATGCCCGCAACATCGCCTTAGCCGAACAGCTCCAGTTACCGCTCCTGACCCATTGCAGCACTTGTCAAGGGGTGATTGGCCATGTTGATGAGCGTCTAAAAACGGCTCAAGTGGATAACACGGAGTATGTTGACCAAATCAATGGTCTGTTGTCTGAACAGCATTGTTCCCCTTACCAGGGCAGTACCGAGGTCAAACATCTGCTCTGGGCATTGGTGGGAGATTACGGTTTGGAGGCCCTTACCCTCCAAGTTAAACGCAAATTGAGTGGTTTGAAATGCGCTGCGTTTTATGGCTGCTATCTCCTCCGTGCTCAAGATAGCTTGCCCTTTGATGATCCAGTCAATCCTGCGTCTATGGAGAATGTCTTTCTAGCCATCGGTGCCACCCCAGTGCAGTATCAAGGACGAACCCAATGTTGTGGTTGGCCCCTGGCAAGCTATGCAACGAAGCAGTCTTTTGCCATGGCTGGTAGCCGGATTCAGGATGCCATGGCTGCCGGGGCGGATTGTTTGGTCACCCCTTGCCCCCTGTGCCATCTCAATTTAGATTCCCGGCAACCTGAAGTTGAAAACACAATCGGTGAAAAATTGGGATTACCCGTTCTGCATTTACCCCAACTTGTTGGTTTAGCTTTGGGGATAGAGCCACAGAAGTTAGGGCTAGAGAAACATGTTGTTTCTACCCAGCCTGTACTTAAAAAATTGGGTTTAGAGGTTGTTTGAAAAGATCAGTCAGTCGTCTAAAACTCTTGATGTCTTGTTGATAGAAAGAGCCTGAAAGATATATTTTCGGGTAGGATGGATCGCTTTAAACAGCCTTTTATATTGTGATCACAAGGGCTGAACTTTTAGAATTAAAGCGATCCAGGCCTGCTATGGGAATTCAGACAAAAAATGAATCAGAGATTCAAAAAATATCACTAACTTTAATTTTTCGCTCACTAAATAATCTCAATATTTTGGAATAATTCTCAGGATTCGTGGATTTATTAATTTCTATAAATCTTTTCAAATGAATTTATTTGCTCTATGCAAAATTTCAAATTATATGAATAATGGCTATGTAAAGCTATCACGAACCTATTATTTGTTAGTGCGAGTAAAATATTCTATGAAATCCGTCTTTACTTCTTTCAGCATCGCAGTTTTCTCTCTTGTCAATATTTCACCATCTATTGCCACGATAACTTCAAGAAATCAGGTTTCAAATTCTCCTAAGTCCATTCAGGCTGAACTAAAAACGATAAAAATAGCGCAATTTGGTGGCGTTTTCAACACGATAAAAAAGGGGCAGGATGTAATAGAGCGACAGCGAAGGATGGAAGAGTCACAACTTAGGCGCGAAGAGGCTCGGGAAAGACGTGAAGAAGCAGAGCAGCGACGTCAGGAAAGACTTGAAGCTGCAAAAAAGCGTAGAGAAGAATATGAAGCTGCCAAAAAGGCTGCAACAGAAAAACAGCGTCTAGAAGCTGAGCGTCGACGCGAGTATTACGAGAGCCTCTCCCCAGAAGAGAAAAAAGCATATATTGCAAAGCAGCAAGAAATTCAGAGGCAACAATGGAGTGTTGTTGGTAATCTATTTAGACTTTATATGGAATCAAGTAGTAGTGAGTCTAGCTCTTCAACTGAAGACACTACTTGCATAAGGAGTAGACCTGATGGATCAATGAAAACAGTATGTTGAGATTGGCCAGGTTCAATTTTGGGTAACGGTGTTTGAAGAGGCTGTTTGAAAAGGTCAGTCAGTAGTCTACAACTCTTGATCTTTCGTTAGTAGATAGAGCCTAAAAGGACCTGTGTTCCACGAAAACACACGGCTTGGAAGGTAATTGCTCAAATCCTTTCTAACAGAGACAGTAGAGCTAAAGCTGCATAAACAGTTCTCGCTCATTACCGTCCAGTGTTTCTGAGTCCGTACAGCAAAGTGATCGCTAAGAGCTACTCCAACCTTATGAGGAAGAAGGCTTAAAAAACGGCCTTCTGTTGAGTTATATGGTGATGTGTAGAATTACGCTAAGTCCTGCTATAGGCGGAATCTGAGGATTGGAGTATCTCAAGGGAAAACTCCTCGAAGTTGGTAGGGATTGGACTGGTGTAGCCATAGCTCCTTGTTGCTAGTTGTGATTAGCAACAATTTTGTCTTGTCGAAATTTTATTTCTGGTAAAAATAACCTTCCAAGTCGTGAAAACAGGTCCTTTTAGAGTAATGCCCTTCAAAGACCTGAAATCACCGCTTTCATTTCTCGCACAGCCCGCTCCATCCCTACTAAAACGGACCGACTGATAATGGTATGACCAATATTCAGTTCTTCCATGCCCTCTAGGCAGGCGACGGGATAGGTATTCCAGTAGGTCAGTCCATGTCCGGCATTGACCCGTAACCCGGATGCGATCGCAAGATCGCATCCCTGCTTCAATACTTCTAATTCTTGGGCTTGTTGTGTCTCATGTTTGGCTTCAGCATAGGTACCTGTGTGGAGTTCAATAAACTGGGCTTCAATGTGGGCGGCTGCTTCAATTTGCGCGGCATCGGCATCAATAAACAAACTGACGGGAATTTGGGCGGCTTGAAGAGTCTTGACCACATCGGCCATATGGGATTTTTGGCCCACCACATCCAGCCCTCCTTCCGTGGTGACTTCCTCTCTTTTTTCGGGGACCAGGGTAATGTAATCGGGCTTGATACTGAGTGCGATCTCAACCATTTCATCCGTAGCTGCCATTTCCAAATTCAAGTGAGTGCGGACGGTTTGCCGAAGCACCTGCACATCTCGATCTTGAATATGACGTCGATCTTCCCGCAGATGCACCGTAATCCCATCAGCTCCAGCAAGTTCAGCTAGCACCGCCGCTGCCACAGGGTCTGGTTCTACAGTTCGACGGGCTTGGCGAATCGTAGCCACATGATCGATATTGACACCCAAGGTAGGCATAGTGACGTTTCTAGT
>CALDHF010000035.1 GCA_937941595.1 uncultured Acaryochloris sp.
ATTGATAACCAATTGCGAGGTCGGGCCGGTCGTCAAGGTGACCCTGGCTCGACTCGTTTTTTCTTGAGTTTGCAAGATAATCTCTTGCGTATTTTCGGGGGTGATCGGGTGGCAGGATTAATGAATGCTTTCCGAGTGGAAGAGGATATGCCGATTGAATCTCGGATTCTCACCAGTAGTCTTGAAAATGCGCAAAAGAAGGTAGAGACCTATTATTACGATATTCGGAAACAAGTTTTTGAGTATGACGAGGTCATGAATAATCAGCGGCGAGCGATTTATGCTGAGCGGCGACGCGTTCTAGAAGGTGAAGATCTGAAAGAGCGGGTGATCGAGTATGCGGAACAAACGATGGATGACATTGTTGAAGCCTATGTTAACCCTGAACTCCCACCGGAAGAATGGAATTTGGAACAGTTGGTTGGTAAGACCAAAGAATTTGTGTATCTACTTGAAGATCTAGAAGCAAGTCATATTGCTGATCTGGCTATGCCTGAGATGAAGATGTTTTTGCGTGAGCAGGTGCGGATTGCCTACGACCAAAAAGAGTCGGAGGTGAATGAGATGGAGCCAACACTGATGCGACAAGCAGAACGTTTTTTCATCTTGCAGCAAATTGATATGCTTTGGCGAGAGCATCTCCAACAGATGGATGCTTTGCGAGAAGCTGTTGGTTTGCGTGGATATGGTCAACAGGATCCGCTGATTGAGTATAAAAGTGAAGGGTATGAGGTTTTTCTAGAGATGATGACAGCCATTCGCCGTAACGTTGTCTATTCTCTATTCCAATTCCGGCCCCAGCGACAACCTACAGCAGAAACATCTGAGGTGGTTTAAGTCCTATCGCTGATCTCTGCACTAACTGAGGGGGAGGGTGAGTCGGCTTAAGATACGTCCATCTTCGAGGGATGTGAGTTCCATTCTTCCTCCTAAACGTTCGACGAGACCATGACAAATTTTTAGAGACTGGCCTGGCATCTTATCTAATAGATTGGGGGCTAGTAAATCACGAGACTTTAAGGTGTGGAAATCTTGAATAAATTTGGAATGGAGCTGTCCTTGGTCTGTAATGGACAGCTCTATCCATTTGGAATTGACTAATCGACACCAAATATCAATGCGATCTCCTGATGTAGACCGCTGACAGGCTGCTAGTAATAGCTCATAGAGGACAAGTTCCAGTTTTTGACTGGCTCCTGTCAAAGTGGTGTTGGTGGTTAGATTATGGATCTGGGTCCATAGTTGTTTGGATTGGAGTAATGGCTCGATGCGCTCCATAGAGCGTTTAAGAATGCTGGCTAAGGGGATAGAGTCTCGATTGAGATTGAGTTGCCAGTCTTCTTCTGTTAGCAACGATTCTAAAGACTGTATCGTCTGTTCCAGAGTATCAAGGTGTCTTCCTGGGATGCTTGCGCTTTCAGGAATGAACGCTCGTAGTTTCTGGTAGGTTGTTTGGAGGTTCTCCCAATCTGATTCGAGTGATTGTTGTTTATACCAGTTAAGGCATTCCAAATTCGTCCATTTTCGATGGAGTAAGTGGGTTTCGCGAAGGGTCCGATAGCGACTAGCTAAATGCTGAACTAGGGTCTGTAGGAGTTGAACATCAAAGGCTTGGTAGGAATGATCGGGCGATGTACCGATGACTATTGCTCCTAAAGGGGTGGGGGAGTCTAGGGATCGTAAAGCCAGGACGAGCACTTGACCTAAGCCAGGACTATTTAACCAAATGCGTGTTTCTGGAGCTAGGTCTGCTGCTGATAGTTTGAGTACTGTCTCTGATTGATTATCTGGATGAAGTTTTTGGGAAAGTAATTGCTGGAGTAAAGGATCTTTGCTGAGTTGAATAGGGGCATCGTCCGAAATGGCAAATTCTGGTGGTGTGGATTGATAGGCCACAATTTGCCCTTGATCCTGTCCTGGGACCCACAGAATGCCAGCGGCTAAGGGGGAATTAAAAATTTCTGCGATTATTTCTATGCCCGTGGTGATCAAGTGGGTCGGGTCATCAATTTTGAGAATGGTTTTCAAACCAGTTTGCGCTAGAGAATAACGCTGAAGTTGATGTTGCTGCTGCAAATTATCCCGTTGTTTTTGCTCAAAGGTCCCTAGAGCTTGGGCAAACTGTTGTAAAAATTCGATGTCGTTAGGTTTCCATGTTCTAACTCGTTGGTTTCCTAATAACAAGATGGTGTGAGGTTGTGTCCTATCAGCGACTGTTCGACAGACTAGGAGGGATCGCATTCCTTGGTTGATCAAGGATTCTCGCCAGGCAAGAAATCTTAAGTCTTCTTCTAGATCGGTGATTGCGATCGCACCAATGTTTCGCTCCAACATCCGCATATCCACATCACTGAGTGGATGCAAAGAATCCAGTAACGGTCGTAGTTTCGGGCTTTGATACTGGTATTCCACCCGGAACCTACCTGTACTGTCATCATGGCGCAGCAGCACAAGGCGTTGGGTTTGCAGATGTCGGCACAGGTGTTCTGTCACCTTATTTAGCGTTTTAGGCCAATCCCTGGACTCCAACATTAATTGGGTAAACTGCCCTATGAGGGCATGGGTTTGAGAGGAGACCTGAACAGCCCCCTCTGGACGCACCACTGATAACCCAATGAGTTGAGCAGCCCCTTGCACAAATTCTTTCTCTTGCTTTTGCCAAACCCGTGGTTCTGCCCCCTCTACGGATAAAAACCCCAGAAGCTCTGTCTCACCCATAATGGGAGCACACAGCATCGATCTGGATTTAGTCTGTTGCATCAGTCGCAACGGGACTTTGGTATTAACAGTTCCTTGGCATTCGCTGACAGAGACCATCTGCCCTGTTGATAACATGTGGCAGAACGAGGAAATTTCGGCCAAGGGAACTTGAGCTTTGACTGGACGAGCTCTACGGACACGGCTCTCTTGTCCAGGTAGATAGCTCGATTTCAAATAACAGACATTTTGCTCTGAGTCGAGCCAGTATAACCCTGTAAAGGTGGGTTCTATAAACTGTTGAGTCGACTTCAAAATCTCATTGAGACGATCTTGGCCATCCGTGAGCATGCTTACCTGATGCAGAGTCGTTGACAACGACTGTGGTTGAGGGAGGGCTGCTGGGGTCTGTTTATCGGACAGTTGATGGAGGGCAGCGCCCAAAGTCCGAGTCAGAATAGCTAATTGACTACTTTCTTCTATACGTGGATTTCGGCCCCAATGGGAAGATCCTAATAACAAAACCCCTAAAGGAATTTGGTGGTATTGAATGGGGTGGAGCAATGCTCCTTGAATATCAAAGCGCTGAGCAATGGTTTGCCATTTCCCGACACGATTTTCTTCTTGTAGGTTCATTACCTCAATGGGTGTCCGAGTTAACAAAACCTGATCAAACAGATCGCCTGGAAGGATAGGATATCTTTGACTAAATACACTAGCATTGGATTGAGGGACCCCTCCTCCTAACCCTGATAATGTCGAGCGCTCAGCGTCGTATCTGGCAATCCAGAGCAGAGGATAATCCAGCTCTGCTGCCAGGAACCGTAACGCACAATCGACTAAAGACTCAACTTGGTCCTGATCAAGCATGGTCTCAATCAGGGCTTGGATGCCTGCAAGTTGTTCTTGACTAGACCGTCCTGCTCGCTGAATCATAAATAGGCCTTTTCAAAGGATTGTCAAGAACCCTGCCAGCTCATATTTGGCATATGAGTTACAAGTATCCGTGTTCTTGTCACTCCTTAGTGTTGCCTAATGACTCACGAACTTTAACAATCGAGGAAATTTTTTTTCAGCGCACCTCTGATGATTAGCCCTGGATAGGCTACTCGCAGGATATATCGAAGATCATGGCGAACCAGAAATGATGAGTTGGAGGGTATTAGACGATCAAAAAATGGAGCTGACGGGAGTCGAACCCGTGTCCGCCCTAGCTATTAGCTCCCCATTCATTCACAGGCTTAGCTTTTCTAATCCTCAAAGCGGGAATCGCCACTTATCCCGGACGATGGGATGCTCGGTTGAAAGTCTTTACCATTTTGAGACAACAGAGAAACCCTAATGGTGCATCCGTTGGGGGTTATCCATAGAAATTAACGGAGTCAATCTACAGATGCTCAAACCAAGTTAGGTTTTTTTAGGCAACAGCAGTAGCCGTGCGCTGACGAGCGAAAGATACGATGTTGTTCGCATGTACGATGTT
>CALDHF010000036.1 GCA_937941595.1 uncultured Acaryochloris sp.
GTAACGAAGGTGAGCATGAGTACTTCTTAATGTTGTAAGCGCTTCAATTCGTAAGTGTCATCCTGAGTGCCCAGAAGCTTATCCCAGAAGGTGAAATAGAGGCCAAAATGTTTTGAATATCGATTGTGGTGAACCAAATGGTGGCCTGAACCGATACACCATCCCCCCCACCAACGGCTGAGGCGAGAATTTGGAACAATTTGGAACCCCAGGTGATTGCCTACGGCCCAAATTGTCATCGTGATCAGCAGGGCAATGAGAACGCCGTAATGGATAGGAATGACCAAGGTAATACCAAACAATAATGAGGCTTGAATCACTGCTTCTAGGGGGTCGAAGGCAAAGGAAGTCCAAGGAGTCGGGATTCTGGACTGGTGATGTCCTTTATGAAAGTGTTTGAAAAAAGATGGTTGATGGAAGAGCCGATGCATAAAGTAAAAATAGGTATCCTGAAGCATCAGAACCCCAAGGTAGCTAGTGACCAGATAGGTCAAATCTTGAACTTCTAAATGAGTATAAACTCGGGTTAATTTCAATTGATAGCAACCCATAAAGCAGGCCGCACTGAGGGCAAAGAGAATAGCGGAGAGGGTAGAGAGCTTAATATCTTCTGAAATCGCTGCTTTTATTTGTTGCTTATTGCCAAACCAAGACTCAAAGAGCTGATTTCCTAACAGTAAATGTAATAGCCAATGGGTGCCGCCAGCAACAATAAAGTATCGGCCCAGAATAATGCCGCAGAAGGCAAACCAATAAACCCAAAAGTTTGGCTGTATATTAAAAATGTTCAATAGTGTTTTTTAGCTCCACACTGATTCGCCTAGTAAGGCAAAGATTAGTTAGCAGCCAGACTCTCCTATCCACAACTGAGGGGTTGAGTCTAGCTTAGGCATTAGGTAGATGCGTTACGCCGATCAATCCTATTGACCACTCCGGTTAGATGCTGGCCCCTTCCCCTCGCTTGGACAAAACCCAAACTGCATGGATGGAACCGGGAATCCAGCCCACAAGAGTTAGTAAAATACTGATGAGCAAGGTTGCTCCAATCCCCTCATTCAGGAAAATGCTGACTGGGGGGAAGAGAATAGCAAGGATAACGTTCAAGAGACTCATGATTTTTGAGATAACAAGGATGGGGATTTAAATACTTTCGCAATCCTATTATCTAATTTTCACCTGTTGTCGGCCATCTACCTAGAGACCGACATCTATCTACACCTCAGGGGTTAGAAATTTAAAACAGCACTCAGTCTGTTTCTTTTGGATGAGCGACCTGGGACAGGTTCGCTCTCTGGGTAGATACAAGATCAGCCTGCCCTCTCCTATGCTGGCGATTAAATCCCATACTTACCCAAGACAAGGAATAAATTTATGCTAGCTCGCTATGATTCCAAAAATGTCCTGATCAGTTCAGGACTTACCCTGTTGGCCACCGCCCTCAGTTTATTAGTTGTTGATATTGTGTTTCCGGGTATAGACCTCTCCACGTTCCCAGCTGCACTCTTGGGGGGAGGAGCCATTGGCGTCGTAAATGCTGTGGTTAAGCCCGTGATTTCTCTATTATCTTTACCCATAACTTTTCTAAGTCTGGGGGCGTTCTCACTGGTTGTTAACGGCTTTTGTCTCTGGTTGGCAGCTCTGTTCGTGCCTGGGTTTAAGGTTAGCGGACTTCTCTCTTTCCTGCTCGCCCCGGTCCTGCTCTCCTTCGTTAACACATTCCTCAGCAAGTACTTCGCCGGGAAATTTCCTGATTCTATGGCTGAAGAAAAGTAATAAATCCTGTTCCACCTACTGAATGACTGCTTTCCCCATGATTAGTCCAAAACAAACTTGGAGACTCCTCAAGGCAACCTTTGCAGAATGGAAAGAGGATAAATCTTCCCGTCTTGCCGCAGCCTTAGCCTATTACACGGTCTTTTCCCTGGCACCACTGTTGATGATTGTCATTGTTGTTGCCAGTTTCATCTTCGGTGATGATTCCAAGACCGTCGTCATTGACCAATTCCAATCCTTGGTGGGTCGCCAGGGGGCAGAGACTATCCAGACTGCCATCGAAAACACCAGCAAATCTCAAGGGGGCAGCACCTTAGCCTCAATCTTCAGCATCGTTGCTCTCCTATTTGGTGCGTCCGGTGTGTTTACGCAACTCCAAGGGGCCTTGAACACCGTCTGGGAAGTTGAAGCCAAACCAGGCAAAGGACTGTGGGGCTTTCTTCGCCAACGTTTTCTGTCCTTTGGCATGATCATTGGTATTTGTTTTATCCTGATGGTCTCCCTGGTCGTGAGTGCGGGGTTGGCAGGCTTGAACGCCTATATTAATAGCCTAGCGCCCGGACTGGGCATCATTGGCCAAATCTTCAATTTGGCTATTTCCTTCGGGGTCTTCACGCTGCTATTTGCCATGATTTACAAGCTTTTGCCCGATGTCAAAATTGCCTGGAAGGATGTTTGGGTTGGCTCAGGCATTACGGCCTTGCTGTTTGCGATCGGGAAATTGGCTCTAGGGGTTTACATCGGCAACGGCAGTGTAGGGTCTTCTTACGGTGCAGCAGGGTCTGTAATTGTTCTGCTGGTGTGGGTCTATTACTCGGCCCAGATTCTCTTTTTTGGAGCTGAATTTACCCAGGTCTACGCCCGCAAGTATGGATCTCAAATTGTCCCTGATCAGCATGCGGTTCCAGTAACAGAAGAAGCAAGGGCCAAGCAAGGAATGGGCAACTCCCGCTCTAATCGAAAACGACCTCGATCTAGACGGCAACAACGCCCCAGCTAATCAGCAAGAAGAAATGGAGGATCTGATTGGGATTATTGGGTGCAAATGCCGTCACGAAAGGCACCAAAGCATCCAGGTCGCCGATAGCAGTCAAATGTGTCTAAAGGTAGATGGACACCCTTGAAGCTCTCCCTATATTTAAATCACTACACTCTTTCCCCCCATTAGCTATGACTACCCTGCTCACAGGCAAATCTGTTTCCTACTGGATTGACTCAACCCATACCGCCGCGTTCCAACCTTTAGACCAAACCGTTACCGTTGATGTCGCCATCGTTGGAGGTGGGATTGCTGGCCTCACGACCGCTCTACTCTTAAAACAAGCGGGTAAGACCGTGGCGGTTCTGGAATCGGAACAGATTGCTCAAGGTGCCAGCGGACATACAACAGCAAAGATCACGACGTTACATCAGCTGATCTATGCCGATCTGATTAAGGATTTGGGTGAAGATAAGGCGCGGCTGTATGCGGCATCTAACCAAGCGGCCCTGGAAAAAATCATTCACCTGATCCAGGCAGAGTCAATTGACTGCGACTTTAGTCATCAAGATGCCTACACCTTTGCCGAATCTGCAGATCAACTGGGTGCGATTAAAGACGAAGTGGACGCAGCGCTGAGACTAGGGCTTCCCGCCTCATTTGTCCAGCAGACTCACTTGCCGTTTCCCATAGCCGGAGCGATTAAGTTTGAGCATCAAGCCCAGTTTCACGTTCGCAAGTATTTATTACATTTAGCCCACAAGATCGTCGGTGACGGCAGCTATGTCTTTGAGCAGACCCGAGTTCATACTGCCTCTGAGGGCGATCCTTGCTGTGTAAAAACTGAAAGAGGAGAAATTCAAGCCCAGAATGTTGTGGTCACCACAAACTTACCCATCTTGGATCAAGGGCTGTTTTTTGCCAAAACGTTTCCCAAGCGATCTTATATTGTGGGTGCCCGCATTAGTTCCGAACGAGCCCCAGCCGGGATGTTTATTGGCGCGGGCGAGGGTTATCGCTCTATTCGCACCACTCCCTACGAAGATGGTCAACTCCTCTTGATTGGAGGCGAAGGTCATAAAGTGGGTAGTCGTTCGGATACAGAATTGGCCTATCAGGCATTAGAAGAGTATGGCCGTCAACGCTTCAATATCGATACCTTCGACTATCGCTGGTCGAGCCAAGATGTGGTGTCTTTCGACAAGTTACCCTATATCGGCAAACTCACTCCGATCAACCACCGTATTTTTGTGGCCACGGGATTTAGTCTATGGGGAATGACCAATAGTATGGTCGCAGCCATGATCTTGACGGATGCAATCTTAGGACGTCCAAATCCTTGGGCTAGCCTGTATGACGCGACCCGGGCGACTCCGTTCCTGACCCGTACGTCCCTGGAAGAGAACCTTGATGTGGGTCGGCATTGGCTGGGCGATCGCATCACCGCATTGCAGAAATCCTCTCTAGCCGAAGTGGGTAAAGGAGAAGGGGCAATACTCACCGTAGATGGCAATCAAATTGCAGTCTATCGAGATCCTGAAGGCAAATTAGAGATCGTTTCGGCGACCTGTTCCCACCTAGGATGTATTGTCAATTGGAATAGTGCGGAGAAGAGTTGGGATTGCCCCTGTCATGGCGCCCGATTTACAACCGCAGGCAAGGTCGTCTGTGGTCCCGCCGTTCATGATTTGGAACAGCAGCCATCATAGAGATCGGGACATGACCATATTCCAATCTCTAAAGCTGCCATTGAATAAACCGCACCACCCCCCCAAATAGTCGATGCCGCCACCAAGAGCGTTGCTGCCAATCTTTTAAGCCCATACGCTGACTTTGGGCAAACGCCTCTGCAAACACTTGCTCGACGGCTTGCTGAAGCCTTGGATCAGCGGTGGAGATATCCAGTTCCTCATTATGAAAGAAACTGCGGGGGTCAAAGTTAGCACTACCAATATTCACCCATTGGTCATCGATAAGCAGCATTTTGGCATGGGTCATATTCGGGAGATACTCGTAAATTTCAATGCCATTTTCGAGCAGATCGCCATACAGTTCATAGGCAGCATAATAAACGTACTTTTTATCAATATTTTCAAGGGTCGATGTCAGGATGCGAACCTCCACGCCAGATTGTTTCGCTTCAATCAGCAGTTCACGGGTGTTGCGATCTGGAATTAGATAGGGACTCGCTAACCAAATCCGCTGTCTGGCGGCCACAATCGTATTTTCCTTCAGCGCCCGAATCGGAGAAAAACGGTAGGTGGGATTATTCCCTGGTGTCACTAATATCAGCGCTGGCTTCGGGTTAGAGTCAGACCGAAAGGTCTCAGCTTTCAGGTTGACCTCACCACCGCTGTAGGTCCAATGTTGAACAAACATACCTTCTAAAATAGGAACGATCTCCCCTTCTAAGCCAACCTCAATGTCTAGCCAGGGAGCGGTTTGCTCGTCTCCATCCCAATGATCGGATATACCTGCGCCGCCGATCAGTCCAATCCGTCCATCAATCAGCAGTAGCTTACGGTGGGTGCGACCTGCAAAATTAGAGGGTGCTCGCCAGTCAAAGCGATTGAAGAATTCCACCTGTACACCTGCTGATTGCAGCCGCTGCCAATAGCGTCTGGGTAAGGTGTTCGCGCCGTAAGCGTCGATCACGAGATGTACTTGTACACCTGCAGATGCCCGCTCTGCTAGGGCTGCGGCAAAGTCATTGGCTCGACGCCCAGGCGTCATAAAAAATGTTTCAAAATGAATGGTTCGCTGGGCAGTTTGAATTGCCGCTAGCCGAGCCGTCTGAATTTGCTCCGGTTCAGACCAAAACTGGGTGATGCTTCCAGAGGCCATTAAAGAAGTAGATAGACTAGCAAGCACCGTCGAAAATCTAGGCTCTGCTGGGCTGGGTCCATTTTTGACTCGGTACTTAACAGGGGCTCGAAATGCCCCTCGAATATACAAACTGACGAATATCACCCCGATGGATCCGAGGAAAAACCATAGTAGCGATCGCAAAATCAAAACCAGCGTCGACATAAAGGAATTGCTAGCAGCCAACGCTATAAGTCTGTAACACTTGAGACACAATCACATCCGTAGACTTGGGCTTATTCACAAAGCCAGACTACGGTTAACCCCATATTTGGAAAACCCCAAACAGCATGACTGCCAAATAAATGAGATAAATCAAACCGAGTACACCCACTTCTCGCAGACTAAAGCTGTAGTTTGGCGTCCCCCATTGGATAAATCCGGCATAGAAGCTACCCAACACAATCACAAAGACAAGATTGACCGAAAACAACTGAATATCTTTGATCGGTGTGGCCACCATCGCCAGCGGAAACAGCGCTAGGGTCATGGTTACCGTATTATCGGCAATGACGCTGGTAGTAGCAGCCGTTGCCTGCCCACTTTTAGCGATACTCCAGGTGGCAAATACTTCTGGGGCAATACTCAAAGTGGAGGTAATAAACAGCCCTCCTAAAATCTGAGAAATCTGCAAAATCTCAACGAGCTTTTCAGTAGCCGTCACGGTTAGATAGGCCCCACCCGCTAGGACCGCCACCCCTAAAATAGAAACAACTAATTCTTGGCGTTGCCAGCTCACTGACTGGCGTTTTTGTCGTTTTCTGAGAATCGCTTGTCCCAAATAGACCCCATACACCAGCACCATCATCCAACCATCGATGGGCTGTAGTCCTCTCCAAGGTTTCGGTAAGAGTAATAGCGCTGCCAATAGACAAATGCCCACATAGGGAAGGGCCTGAACAGACAGAGCTTCAGATTTAAGCTGTAGTACTTTGCGTTCAGACCAGTTTTTTAACGAGGGGGAGGTCTGATCTTGAGAGGCCCAATATGCCACCCCCACAATGACGGGAACAGAGATAATATTGCTGCCTAATAGGTTGCCCAGCCCAATGTCTGATAAACCTTGGAGAGCGCTGGCGGTATTGGTCCCGATCTCAGGGCTTGCCGTTGCTAAAGCCACCAACGCAGCGCCAGCAGCCTCATTCAGCCCCCATTGTTTTCTCAGTTTTTGTAGGGGATTGGCCAGTTGATCGGCTCCCCAATGCGCAGCCCAAACAGAAATCAGCAGGACTAGTGTCCAAAAAATTAGGTTCATGATACCAGGCAGGCAGTGAGCAGGATCTCTTTCATCGCGCGTCGTGATACATATTTCAGTCCATGCTTTTATCCCACGGATTTTGCCCTCCTGACACCCCCCGAGAGATAGATATTCGCATCGTTCGGTCGGTAGATAAGTGCCCGTTCATTGAATATTCAATTCCTAAAAATGGCAGTCATTCCCAGTAATGTTGCTACTCTTGGCAGCTCCATCAATGACTGACCAACATTTTTCTAATCCAGAGACACAGAGATAATAAACCTTTTGATAGAGGAATTCTATTTTACATCTCTGATAAGTTGGCAGAAAAATAAGTAACCTGATAAATCAAAATCCTCATAGCTATTTATTTTTTCTAGTACAGGCGAGCATAGAAAACAATTAGCCAATCATTTTGGTCATTGGAGCATCAGTTGCCCTCTCCCCATCCAGCAACACGCTCTGCCTTGCTAGCCAAGATATCTCAGAAGTACTAGTCGGGGAAAATACTCTCAGAAGTCAACCGTAAGCCCAAGCGTGATATCGTCCGCTTTTGAGATATCATTTTCAGCAAAAATTTAGGTTGATAAACTCATAGAAATTCCTCAATTTAGCTTGTCTCTTATTTAGCCTATAGGTTCAATAAATCGATCAGTTTTTTCTGTCGTCTGCGAGATTAATTTTCTATAGATCAAGCCACTCGTTGATGCGAATTGATCTTTTTTGTATCCATAGATGGTTATACATTTTGATTTCAAATCGAGCTTTTTTGCTAAGAAAGATATTCCCTAAGAAGGACGATCAAGATGGCGAAAGAAATTATGTTTATGGTGACGTATTTAGAGAGCAAAGGATTTAATTTATGACACTCTATAAACTTAGCGACTTTGATTCAGATTATCGAAATAGTGCCTTTGGCGGCAATGAAATCAAAGGTTTGGATGTCTATGCTGGCACCACAGACGATAAAGTGGGTTCCGTCCACGATGTGCTGCTTGATCAGACGGGTCGCATGCGTTATCTCGTGGTAGATACCGGGTTTTGGATCTTTGGCAAGAAAGTATTGGTGCCATTAGGTCGATGTCGATTTGGTCAAGGGATGGAACGTGTACAGGCCATCGGACTGACCAGCAAAGAACAATTGGAAACCATGCCTGATTACAACGATGATATGACGGTAGACTACGACTACGAAGAACAGGTTCGCAAAGCATATCGGCCTGCCGGGATTGCGGGTCCAGCTAAGACCTACGATCGCAACTCCTACCAATACAACGATCACGATCCCGATCTCTATAACCTTTCCGAGACTGACCATCAGCAAATTAAACTTTACGAAGAAAGACTCATCACCCGTAAAGAACGGAAGCAAACAGATGAGGTTGCCGTGGGCAAACGAGTCACCTCTAATACGGCTGAGGTTTCTGTCCCTGTCGAGAAAGAACGGGTAGTCATTGAGCGAACCCCAGTTACCAATGCTCAAGCTGTTCCTGGTGGAGCTGCATTTAAGGAAGGAGAAGTCGCTCGTATTGCTGTTCACGAAGAAACGGCAGACATTGAGAAACAAGCTTTTGTGCGAGAAGAAGTCACCGTGCGCAAGGAAGTCGATCGAAGTACTGTTGATGCCAAGGAAACGGTCCGTCGCGAAGAACTAGAAGTCAAGACAAAAAATTCATAGACGGACACCCATAGTCTGGCGCGATATCGGTTGGCTCTAGGTTGCCCCTTTGGCTAGCTACTATTTCTGTTCGCCCAGACAACCAAAACTCAATTCGAACCTAGAATACTAAGTTCAAATTGATATTAGAGAGATAACCCTGGATCGGAATAAGCTGACTTTTCGTCCCCTTTTTCAAAAGCATGACCGTGCCATTCGCACGAAGAATTAGGGCTTCAGCTTATTCCGAATAGGGGCAACACAGTATCTCTTTTTGGGGCCTATACCTCGGCAGACTCACTTCCAAGAGGGGCTACGCCGACGGGTACAGACTTATTGCCAGACATGAAATGTCAATTTGAGGAATATTTCCATGAGTATTGAGCTAGAAAATCAAACTGCCGTTATTAAAACTGAATCTGCCAACGCAGATTTAACGACGGATGCCTTATCACGTCGCCTGCCGTCAGCGGATCCCTCAACCACCGAAGAAGTGCAATCCTTTGGGGTTAAGCTCCGCTATTATCTGGACCGAACATCGAGGCAGGCACAGGAGTTGTTTGAGATCTACCAAAAACCTCTAACCGTTCTGGGAATTGCTTTCTTGGGGCTACTGGGTGTTGCGATCGCAAACGGTATCCTGAATGTTCTTAATGCCATTCCCTTGGTCAAGCCCTTACTAGAAATAACGGGTCTAGGATATCTGGGATGGTTTGCCTGGCGGTATCTCCGGTACGCCGAAACCCGGCAGGAATTAGTTCAGGAGTATCGTCACCTAAAAAGACGCGTGGTTGGCGATGCAACTGTACATCTCGACGCAGAGTAAAATTGGCTTGAGACCTCGAGCCTGTCAAGCACTCAATTGATTTGGAGAAGAAAAGCAGGGATGCCGCTCTCGTTCTGCCAGAACCCCAAAACGACTTATCAACTTTCTGCTGATTCATGCCCCAATTATGGTTGCTCTAGGAGTACCGAGTGCGCCTGTCCCTCGCTAAAAACCCTCTTTTTTCACCCTCCCCTGGCCACTGCGAATTGCCGAAGCGTTACCACCACTCAAAATCGGGCCAGCAACCTTGCCGAAATCACCGACACGATAAATGCCGAAAAAGATATTTGGGATAACGCAGTGGGTACAGTCAAGACTTCTAAACGTCAGGGAAGCATCTGCTCCGAGAAGTCTGAAGACCCTGCCGCCAACCCTAAAAAGATAGCCAAAAAAGACATCAGCCCGTTTCAGGGTGCCGCTAAACATTGCTTGAAACTATCCAAGGAGGATCTTCAGCAGCAGCGGTGTATCCATCTCCCTGGTTTATTTTCGGTCTCTGTCAGGGCGATATGCCAAACAGGCATCTAAGCTCAGGAAATCATAAAATAAATCTAAAACTTTTCATATCTTTGATCCCCAACTAAGAAGGTGAAATAGTTTCTCTCTATGGCTTTAGAGTGGTTTTTTTTGTCAAAAATATAGTACTTGGACAAGTGTCACCGTATTTAACAAAAAGATAAGATTAATGTATCAATATTGCTTGTTGTTAATCGGATAAAAATTCTGCCCTTAAGCCTTCCTCTGATTTAGTTTGCTCCTGATTTGAAAACTAATCTACTACTTTAAAAAACTAATATGGTCAAGTCAGCACCTCCCTCGACTGAGGTTACCTACCAGTCCAGTCGTTCCGCTGATCCCCATTTACCAACCTGTGGGGAACTAGAACGGGCGGTTACGCAGGGTATCCAATCTTTGTGGTTCCGGCACCTCGCCCATCGACCTCAGAGGGTGACCTGCCAACTGTTTAGCAACAGTGTCGCTATCGTCATCGAAGACTCCGTTACCTTGGCAGAGCAGTTCTTAATAACGAGTGATAAAACAACGACTGTACAGATGGCTCGACAAGCCATTCACAAGACTCTGCAACCCCAACTCTCGGCACTTCTAGAAAAACTTCTGAATACAGAGGTTCTTGTACTATTCTGCGACACCACATTGACAGAAAAATGTACGGGGGTGGTGGCTATCTTCACTCAGACGCCACTAGTTCGGAACCCAAAGGCCATTCCCAAAAGTACAGCCAAGCACAAACCGATGCTCTCTAAGTGACGGCCGAGCCTACTCTGGCAACCATCAAATAGCGCTGCGAACTAAGGCTATGGTTCATCTTTTGATTCAAAAACTGTCGGTCCACTGAACGACTAGATAATGCCTTGCTATATCGCCTGAGACACTTCGGGAGTCTTTCGGCGGTTGATTTCCGCTTGAATGGCCTCTAGGTTACTTTGCAAAGTCTGCTCGAAAAGCTTATAGAATCCTCCTTCTAAAATGCCGATATCAGCTTCGGCCGTGACCACTTGTTTAAGCAAAATATGATTCGCGGGATTAGATAGAGGAACGATCTGCCAATATCCGTGTAACTGATCTAAATCGCCATCCAACAAGCGAAATTCGATTTTTCCAGCATCTGACGTCACATTTTCCGTAAGGACTGTTGATTCTATATCGGCTAGCAACACTCGGCAGGTGTTCGTTTGCTCCACAACTGTTTTTGAACCTGACTCGTCCAGCACAGTAGTATCAGTGACATTCGGCAAGAAATTCGGGAAATTGCCATAGTCTGAAATAACCTCCCATGCCATCTGGGGTGAAGCACTGATTACGACTCTGACAATGTACTCTCCAGCAGCACCAGAGATCACTACCTGTCCCTGACGCAAAGCCTTCTGATCATCTTCAGGAAGGCCTTGTAAAGCTTGACTTAAAGGTTGTGAGGGGTGGAACTGGGGAGTCATTATGGCAAAGATATTTTTTTGTAGGGTTAGAAATATTCAAAGCAGAACTGAAGATTAAACTCAATGGCTGTAGAGATAAATGTCTACTTCCGCACTGCTATTCCACTATAAAAATCGCAGCCCGATTTCACCTCATTCTTTGGAGATAGATTTTGGGCCTTTACAGCATTGAACCAAGGTTTACTGCTAGCAAATATCAATCGCCGTAACTGTTTTCGGGCTGGTGATTACTCCGGGGCTTACTGCCAAATTATGGTTCTGCTAAGCATGGCAGAAATACCGAACAAGCGGACTCCTCTCTCTAAGGAAAGAGGAGTCCGCTATTTAGAATCACTCTATGGGGGGTCACTGCCTGGAGATACTAAGTATTATTCTTAAAAATGTAGTTACATAAAGCTTAATTAAGTTCCCTACACGGTCATTTAGGGCTACCAATAGCCTCTTATTTTTTTCAATCAATGACAGGAGCGTTGGCTCTGTGTTTATAGATTTGAAAGGCTTAGTGCGCCTAAGGCAATATCCTTAGCAAAGTTAAGGTTTGATGGGGAATCAATTTAAGCACCGTTATCAGCAACTCGCAGATACGTAATAGTTTTAGCTGTTTCTGATTGTCTTGGTGCAGGTGAATTTGCACCCATCACGTTCAGTTCCAACCTGACTCTATATAGACTCTCGGCTTGTTGATAGCGGTCTTACACACAGGAGAACTATGTCAAACCCTGCACTCACAACTGGCCAGCTTGAACGGCTTCTGGCCCAAAATATTCGTAAACGCTATCGGCAAATACTAGGACACAATCCTAAGAAAGTATCGTGCAAAGTGGCCGATACTCAGCTAACAATCATCATCGAAGAACCAATCACCAAGCTGGAAAGTTTCTTGTTGGTTAATGAGCAAAAGTTTATCGCTGATTACGTTCGCTCAGATCTTGAACAGGCACTTTTACCTGTGCTACGAGCTACTATTCAAGATTGTCTTGACATTAACGTTTTAGATATTGGTAGTATTTCTATGGAGAACACAAATAGTACTGCGGTCGTTGCTGTACTGGAACAAAGCCCTGACATGAGTGCATATAGAACAGCTTCTTAGGTTTAGGGTGCAGTACTACATAATCGCAAACTGCAAGAATACTCTCACAGGGTCAAAATAATAAATAATATGGAGTAGGTGTTTGGGCTACAAGGTGCTCAGGCAAACACCTTAAATAATCAAGATACATATATTTAAAAACAAAAAAGCGTGTCGATGGACTATTGACACGCTTTTCTATAGTTTTATCTTCTAGTTCCCTGAGAAGACTCTCTAAAACTCCGGCTTTGAATTTTCTCAAGTGTAGGTTTCTCCCGAAAGAAAACAGCAAAGAAAATTAAGCCGATAATACAAGCAAAAATGAATACGTAAGCAATTATTTCCATATACTTTTCTCCTTTATGTATTTATCAGATAATAAATACCTAACTACTACAACAAACTGTAAGCCTATATTCATCGTGCCAGCACTACCCAGGGGATGAGGGAAATGAGTTGCCAGTATTCCTTAAGGTAGGTAGCCAAAAATGAATGCTTATGCATTGCATTAATATCAATAAATTCGAAATGTAAAAGCACTGAACCGGATTTTATATTTCTAGTTTTCTGAGAACATGAAGGTATATTAATAAATAATTAATAATCTCCATCCCCCGACAGATGATTTACCCTGAAGACGTTGCTTAAATAATAGGTAAGTTGAAGAGACCATTCGTTTTTAAGGATTATGAAATCACTCGATATCGAGGCATTTATTACTTATTTACAGAATGAATTAAATATTCCATCTGACGCGATCCAATTGGCTTTACGGCAGGTTGGAGCTGACAAAGCGCAACTTCCCATTATTCTGTGGCAGTACGGATTAGTCTCTCTCAACCAGTTGAACAAAATGTTTGCGTGGCTGGAAGCGCACCACGCATCTGCTTAGAGATGTCAGTCGATTTGATTCGGCTTGCACAACGTTCCCCCTCTGTTCCGACCATGGCGTCTTGTCCATTATGCTCCAGCAAACTTTCGTTCCATATTAGTGGAAATCGTTTGTACTGGTATTGCGATCGCTGCCGTGAATCCTTCCCGCCCAATTTTCTCCTCCGTTATCGCTCCGAATCCATGCAATCGCTCAAATCTTCTGGCTATCGCCGTTCCCTCCACAAACCTATTCGCCGCAAGACCAAACCCAAAAGTTATGGCATCGAATGCCTGTATCGGAACGAAACATCGCATCCTCAAATAATCAAGATCAGCAACCTGCCCCATGGACATTGGGAAAAAGTGGTCCTACCTGGACAATGCCAAATTTTTCAAACCTTATCTACCGCAGAATTAGAAGTTATCTCTGGACCCATGACTTCAATGATTGCCGATCGGATTCCCTGTCGGGGATTGAGTTTGCGGTCCCTCAAGTCACCCCCCTCTCCAATCGTCTCCCAGCCAGCCAGCCCTCAACCCCATCAATCGAATGCATCTAAGGGCTGAATTCTCTCGTTGGATAGAGTCCCCCTGCTGAACAGTTTGAGAGGATAGGAATATATTTTTTATCCGATGCAAACATTATGTTTCCATTTAATCAACTGAAAACTGCTGCTCTCCTGGGGTTGATGAGTGGCCTGATTGTCCTCACAAGCTATATTTTGGTAGGCAGCGAACAAGGACTCTATTTGGGCCTAGGACTTTCTGCGATCACGACATTGGGGTCTTGGTACTACTCAGACCGGGCTGCTCTGGCGGCCTATCAAGCCCAACCTGTGGAGCAGTCGGATGCCCCCAAACTTTACAATACGGTGTCTCGCTTGTGCGATCGCGCCGAGCTGCCCATGCCCAAACTCTTCGTCATCCCCACGAAATCTCCCAATGCCTTCGCGACAGGTCGCGATCCGCAACATGCAGCGGTTGCTGTCACCGAAGGCATCATCGAACTGCTATCGATGAAAGAATTAGAAGGCGTCATTGCCCACGAACTCACCCATATTCGCAACCGCGACACCCTGACTCAGGCCGTTGCTGGCACCTTAGGCGGGGCGATCACTTTTGTCGGCAGAATGCTGAGCTTTGGTGGCCTCTATTATCCAGCCAACCGGGATGATCGCCGGGGTAATAATCCCATCGTACTGCTGTTTTTATTGGTGCTGGCTCCCCTCTCTGCCACCTTAATTCAGCTGGCTATTTCTCGGACCCGGGAATTTGCCGCCGATGAAGGAGCGGCCCAAATTACGGGAAATCCCAATGCCTTAGCCAATGCCCTCAACAAGCTAGAAACCGTGGGCAGTCAAATTCCGATGAATGGCAACCCTGCCATGTCCCCCCTGCTGATTATTAATCCTTTTAGCCGAGAAGGGTTGCAAGCACTCTTTCGCACCCATCCGTCCACCGAAGAGCGCATACAACGCTTACAGGCCATGGGCAAGAAACCTCAAGGCTTGTTTAGCAGAGCTTGATTTATGTCCCAGGTCAGACCTTTAATCTTTGGCCTTTCCCTCTTAAGATAGATTTGAATCTGGGCTGTTTTGGAGATGATAAATACAGATTGTTAAGCGGAATTGAACGTCTTAAATTTCGCAATACAAAAGGATTTATACATGAATAACCCAGATATAAAAAACAACGATCCCTCCTTAGGGAAGTGGTCTATTGCCCTAGGGGCGCTGCTCGTCGTCTTAGGATTTGTGGCCATTGCCATGCCCTTCGTCAGCACCTTAGCCACCGAGCTAGTCATTGCCAGCGTCTTCTTTAGCAGCGGTATTATTCAACTTATATATGCGTATCGGTCTCGCGCCAATGTTAAAGGCCTAGTCTTTAAGCTCCTATTAGGCGCAGGTTACATTGGCTCCAGTTTATTGCTCCTGTTTTATCCCCTTCAGGGTGTTCTGAGTCTCACCCTCGCCGTGGGTACCTTCATCGTCATGGAAGGTATCTTGCAAGCCATCATGGCGGTCCGCATGCGAGAGGAAGAGTCTGGTTGGTATTGGACCCTAGGCAGCGGTGTGTTTGCCCTAGTGTTCGGTATTTCCATTATGTTGGGCTGGCCTGCTGACTCCGCCTGGATTCTGGGTCTGCTTGTGGGCTTAAACCTGATCTCCGATGGTTGGCCGATGGTGATCTTTGGTCTCGCAGGTACCGACCTGTTTGGTTCTGGTCCCCAACAACCTCAGGCAAGTTAGGGAAGCGCATGACGCCGCACAAACAGCAATCTTCTGTCCGCCACCAGCCCGCCAGCTGGTGGCGACTAGTCGTCACTTTTATCGTTCTAGTCAATTTAGGTCTGGTATTGTTTCACCTCTCCTATGGAGCCTGGCATTCGCAATTTTCCCAGTGGCTTCCTCGATGGGTGTATCGATACAACCTCATTTATCGGGGAGGACTATGGCAACTTGATCAATACTTCGCAGCATTTTTTGGCCTGGAATATTTGCGCGAAACTTGGCTATTGAGTCGTCAGCGTTCCAGCCTCACCTGGCCCCAAGCCATGCAGCGCCGTTGGTACAATCTGCTCTTGCTGTTACCGTTTTGGCGATGGCTGCGTCTCATCCCAGCAGCGGTCTATGTCCATCGCTCAGGACTAGTCAACGTAGAAGCAGCCATTACCCATATTACCCATGAGCCTATTGCTTATCTGGCGGATCGGGTCTCTATGTTTATGCTGGTCAGACTTGTGAATCAAACCCAAGATGCAGTCAAGCAAGGGGATGCCGCTCGACTATTGCTTCAAAGTGAAAACTATATCCATGTGGGGGGGAGCGATACGTTGGATGCGATCGCAGATCGGCTCTTGCAGCTCACCTTTGGACAAGTCGTCCCCCAACTACAACCAGAGCTAGAAGTATTACTCCAACAAAGTTTATCCAGTACGATCAAGGGATCCGACATCTACAAGACCTTTGAACAAGTCCCGGGGGTTTCGGTGCTCCCCCTAGATCTCACGGATCAATTGGCAGATACTTTGGCCCAATC
>CALDHF010000037.1 GCA_937941595.1 uncultured Acaryochloris sp.
TGGAGACTCTCTCCAGTGGATGCGTCCAGGCAGTGGTCGCTGCACTCCAGCTATGGCTGAGGTGGCTGCCCAACAGGGCTATCGAATCGCTTTAGGAGCGCCTTGGCCCTACGACACAAGTCTGCCGTCATCCCAGTTTGCGGTGCAACAGATTTTGGCTAATGTTCGCCCCGGCAGCATTATTGTTTTGCACGATTATGGGCCAAATGGTGATTGGGGGAATCGCACCGTTGTCACCCTCTCCCAAGTGTTGCCCAAACTCAAACAGAAAGGCTATACCGTCGTCACCCTGACGGAATTATCTGGCAAGATTTCCCCATAGACTTTATGGGAGGACGGGGGGCTTTTGCTCGTTCATAACCTGTTCTTCCTTTCACCACAGCCCCTACTTCAAGGTATTGGAAGCAGTAAAATCTGATTAGTACCCTTATTGGCTCTTTTGCGAGGTTAACCAGTATTCCCCCTATGAAAAAAGCATTTGTCCTCGATACCAATGTTCTGCTGCACGACCCTAAGGCCATTTTTCAATTCGAGGACAATGATGTGGTCTTGCCGATAACGATTATTGAAGAACTCGATCGGTTTAAGAAACAACCCCAAGAGACCGGACGTAATGCTAGACAGGTTTCTCGGACATTGGATGATCTGAGGATTCAAGGACAGCTCACGAAAGGGATTATCTTGCCTAATGGTGGAGAATTGCGGGTCGCGTTATGCGATCGCATTACCCTCAAGGAACTCCCACCTGAATTAGAAGGAGACCAGGCCGACAATGCTATTTTGGCGGTCGCCCTGGAATTGAAGCATCAATGTCAATGTCCCGTTGTTCTCGTCAGCAAAGATACCAACCTTAGGATTAAAGCCGACGCCCTGGGGTTAGCGGCTGAGGACTATTCCACCGACAAAGTAGATTTCGATGAACTCTATACGGGGATGGCAGAGGTGATGGTGGATGCCGAAACCATTAGCCAGCTATTCCAAACGGGGCATATCTCCCTCCCCGACCAATCCCTACCTAATCAGGCGTTAACCCTGGTTGACAGCCAGAAACCTTCCCATACCGCCCTAGCCTTAGTCAGCGATAGCCACGGCGATGTGATTCCCCTACCTAAATTTCCCCACAAGGGCATCTCCCAGATTCGGGCCCGCAATCGCGAACAGAAATTTGCCTTTGAGTTGTTGATGCGAGATTCAATCTCCCTGGTAACCCTCGTGGGCAAAGCGGGAACGGGCAAAACCTTACTTGCGATCGCAGCCGGGTTACACAAGGTGGCCGAAGAAAAACGCTATAGTCGCTTACTGATTGCCCGTCCCATTATTCCCATGGGCCGAGACTTAGGCTATTTGCCAGGGGATGTGAACGAAAAACTCACCCCCTGGATGCAGCCACTGTACGACAACTTTGACCTTATCTTTGGGACGCAGAATACAACAGGCCAGCCCCAGCATTGGCGACGAGGACATGAAGAACTTATCGATCAGGGCTTGTTGCAAATTGAACCCCTCACCTACATCCGGGGCCGCACCATTCCCAAACAATTTTTGATTGTTGATGAAGCCCAAAATCTGACTCCCCACGAAGTCAAAACTATCCTCACTCGCGCTGGGGAAGAGACTAAAGTCGTCTTGACCGGGGATCCTGAACAAATTGACAATCCCTATGTAGATGCAGCCAGTAATGGGTTGACCTACGTGGTAGAGCGATTTAAGTCTGAGTCCATCGCCGGTCATATAACCTTGTACCAAGGTGAGCGGTCTGATTTAGCTGAAAGAGCGGCCGCTTTACTATAGAAAAGTAAACTCCTGTTCCTAAAGTTTCAAGTCAGAGGAATAACTGGGCAAACTGGGTATGGTCCCGTTGTTGATAGGATCGCCATGACCTTCTTCCTGTGCTGACTATTTTGAACTGTTTAGAATAAATAATTTTCAAAAGACAATAATCTATTGCTCTGTTTATGAATAAGGATTATTGAGGGTATTGTCTAGAGGCTTAATAAAAATAGAAATGGCAAATTCAGCAATTATTTGTGTTGATGATGAATCCGTAGTGTTAAGAAGTCTGCGGGACCAAATTAGTAAATATTTTGGTGATCAGCATACCTGTGAAATCGCTGAGAGTGTTGAAGAAGCATGGGAAGTTATCGATGAACTGAAAGAAGATGATGTTGAAATTCTCATCATTATTTCAGATTGGTTAATGCCCGGAACCAAAGGGGATGAATTCCTGATCGAATTAAATCAAAAATTTCCAGAAATTGTGACGGTGTTGTTGTCCGGGCAAGCAGACCAATCTGCTGTCGATCGAATTCATCAGAACATGCAACTCCATGCTTATGTTTCGAAGCCTTGGAATGAGGAAGATTTGATGGGTGTAATTCAAGCCGGATTGTCAACATTTCAAGAATAGAGATAGGGGTTGATGTTTATCCAGACTTTGCGATCCTTCCCAGGAAAAATTGCTCGTCGCCAAAAGCTCAGAACGGTCCTGGTTGTGCCCTTTGTCTTGCAGGTTTGTGGTGCGGTCGGCTTGGTGGGCTATTTATCATTTCAGAATGGTCAACGCTCGATTGAATCTCTAGCGCAGCAGCTAACTGATGAAGTGGAAGTTCATATTGCTGAGCGAACCCAAACCTATTTGGCTGCTCCCCATGCCGTCAACCAGCTCAATCAGCATGCTTTAGATTTAGGGCAGCTCAAAGCCAATA
>CALDHF010000038.1 GCA_937941595.1 uncultured Acaryochloris sp.
CCTGGCCCCGTTGCTTGTAAATATCGCCCATCCTCTAGACCTGATATCCCGGTAATTCTGCGGTCTTGGGGGGATGGAGATCGAACCCAGCGATTGTTCTGGGACTGGATGGCCAGAATTCCAATGCCTTGATCAATTAACCCTTCTTTAGCAATCACTTCAATCTGTTTTTTAAGGGGATTATCTGCTTCTAGGACAAAGGCATCTATTTCTCCCTTCTGTGGACCAAGGGTCGCTTTTACTTCAGCGAAGGGTAGGGTTTTGCCTAGCACCTGCTCATAGGTTTGCATCCAGGTTTTGCCGCTGATGTATTCGAAGTTGATGGTCAGAAAACCAGCCTCAGGGCTTGTTTCTACAAAGGAGACAAAATCATTGTTGTACCCAAACCGAGAGTCTCCCACGGCATCCCCCCAAGCCACTATCACTTGATAGGCATAGCCCTCAGGTAACACTAAATCATCTTGAACTTGATAGGACTGATACGTCCCCCGTTGCTGAGGAGCTGATAGCCCGTCTATGACTAAAGGAATGGGTAATTGGACGGGTTTAAAGCCTGGATAAGCTTTGGGTCTGGAGATATGTTGGGTTCTCACCCCTAACGTATTACAGGCAGTCATGCTGGATGCAACTCCCATAAACACCAAAAATTCTCGTCGGCTAACCGTCATAAACTTTTGCAGGTGAGCGATATGTTTGAGACTACCGTGACGAAGTTAAGAATAAGTAAAGCGTTTAATTTGAATTTCTCATGACTATAGTCAAGTAAAAATCTCTCGAAAAAATCGAATATTAATATCAGGTAAAAATAGTTTTAAGGGTAGATTAAGACTATTTAATCTCTAGAAATAACCATGATATTAGTATCTTATTCAGCCATTTTCAAAAAGTCTTAGTGTTGGCCATTTGCGCTGAAATATTCATTGAATCGAAACCGTGTGATTGAGTCAGACCATCTCTTTTATGTCATCAAAATTTGGGACCCCTTTTATTTTGGGAAGTCTTTAGTCGCACTCAGTGAAGAACCATAAAATAAGGGCATGACATGCGCTTATCCATTCCAGCTCACTACCAAAGTTTTCTGCCCCGCTTTTATAAATTACCCGTCGTTAGTGCCCTATCGAATATGATGGTGCCCCTCGCTGGGCTATTTGATACTGCTTTTTTAGGGCATTTAGCAGATATTCGACATCTTGCGGGGGGCATTTTGGGGAGCGTTCTGTTTGATTATCTCTATCGCATCCTCAAATTTTTTCCAAATAGTACTAATGCGGTCACTGCTCAAGCGGAAGGTCAGGATAACCATCAAGACATATTGCTGGCGGTATTGCGGAGTGGGTTAGTTGCGATCGCAGCTGCCACCTTGATTGTGCCTTTGCAATTTCCGCTGCAACGACTGGGGTTTGCGGTCTTACCGGGGTCATCAGAGATTGAAGCAGCAGGTATCGATTATTTCAATGCTCGTATTTGGGGTGCTCCTGCGGTACTTCTCAACTTCGTTCTCTTGGGGCGAGAAATGAACCGGATTTCTCTAGTATGCAATGGTTCAAATGTGACTCTTGACTATCTCATGATCAACCGCTGGGGCTGGGAAAGCATGGGGGCAGGGTTGGCCACAGCCCTCAGTCAATATTTGCAATATTTGGCCTTGGCTGTGGTGTTAGTCGCTTCGGTTCTAAGTATTCAATGGTCTGTAGTCCCTGCTGCTCTAAAAAATGTTTGGGACTTGCCTGCGTTCAAAGCAACTTTACTACTGAAGGGTAATATCTTAATTCGGTTTTTTGCTTTGATTTGAGCCTATGCTATCTTTACCGACCTCAGCGCCACTTTCGGCACTACCATCTTGGCAGAGTAATGGACTGCTGCAGATTGCCTTACTGAGCCAATTTACCGTGAACTGGGTTGGCCTCACCACCCAAACCCTAATCGGCAACTTGAAGGGTAAAGGTGACTCTGAATTAATGATGCCGGTTCTCTACACATCGATTGGGCATGTGCTATTGATTTCTCTTCCCTTTGCCGTTATATCCGCGTTATTTCCTGACTCTGTATTTGGCCTACGCTCTAGCCATACGGAAGTGAGCCACTCCATGAATGTTTTTGTGATTTGGCTAGTGCCGCTGTTGAGTCTCACAGCCGTGGCTTCTGTCTTAGAAGGATATTTTATTGGCTCGAAAGCAGGTGCGATTTCACGAAATTCGACCCTGACGGCTTTGGTCTTTGGCGATTGCGATTTCAGGTTGGTATTACCATAGCAACCCTTTATTATGGATTGCTCTCACCTTCTATATGGCCACTTGAATGTTGATGTTATTTTGGCAATTGGTGAAGCATCAATAGGTTTGGCCCTCCTGAGTCAGACTTAAAAATAATTGATTTCGCAAATAGTAACATTCATGGCCAGAAAGAGATAGCAGTTTATCAATACTACTTTAAATAGTAAAATCCCCAACTTCAGAAGCTGGGGAGAATGTCAATATGGAAAGTATAAAACCTTGAATTTCGCTACTTCAATCAAGGAAATTATAGAATATATACATTCAGTGTGATGTAGCACATATAACAAAAATACAATTAAACAGCCAGCAAACTCATTGTGCATATAGTGAATTTTTAGAGTTATTCAGGTTTCTATTGATATGTATCTTAAAGGTATATATCAATATTGCTAATCGCATCAATGCATTTAGTTGTCTATTCTATTGATGATTTATATAGATAAAAACTAATTTAATCAATGGAAAAGAGAGTGAAAAAATCTGTTAATAGTAGATAATTTAACTTAGAGAAGTTGAATTATCTTGATGCAAGAGTTTAATATCTCAAAAGCCTTCTATCTCATATCTCATTTTATGCCTATCTACCCATTCCTAATTTTCAAAACATTAAGCTTCAGTTATTCTATATAGATGGGTTAGGAAGAAGTAGTTTTTATGCTAATCGGTAAAAGATATCTACCATACAGGGAGATTCTTCAAAGCTATATTATCCCTACTATTTTTGGGCATCCTAGGAATAGAGATAGTCATTTACCCCAATGGCCCAAAGCAATCCCTAAGAAGACGATAATCGGAGACTAACATGACCCGGAGCAAAATAGCCGCACTGACTCACATCCGCTACTGCATTAATCAGGATGTTAGTGAACCTGCCCTGCAACTCCTTCAATTCATTGCTCAGCAACAGGGCAATGCTACTTTCCAGCAACTTCTAATTAAAGCTAATAATTCCCTAGAAACTTTGGTTGAATTGATCGAAGAATTAATGGAATTGAAACTGATTCAAGAAACTGATCCTGCCAAAGTTACTTTTGTCGAAGATCCCTGGGATGGTAGCTCCGAAGCGTTGGCTTCTTAGTATGGACTGCCGATGTTATTTTCTGGGCGTTCCTCATCAATAAAACCAGTGCAACACATAACTCTCACAATACAGAGCTGTTGCCAGAAACTGGAAATACCGTTATCTCTATAATGGCAGTATTTCCAGCAATCGGTTTGTTAAGTAAGGCTATTTGAATCGCTGGAAGTCCATGAGGGGTATAACGCTATAGAGGATATGGAATCTCAATTATTGAGGTTCCATATCCTCTATAGCAAGATTCAGCTGTCCTGTAATTTTCGAGAGCGAAAAGGTGACATGCTCCCAAAGCTGAGCTTGTCTCGCAAAAAAGGATAGGGTAGTCTGACCTTGCCGAATAATGTAAGTCATATGCTGCCCAAGTAGGAACGGGTTATGTGCTTGCAAAGCAAAGTCTTTCTTCCGAAGATTAGGAGTGGATGGAAGACAACTCAGGTCGTTTACATATAACTATCTGCTTCGTTCGAACTCCACCAATGGATGTCATCAAATGACTGATTTAGCTGATATTCGTTTCGTCAAGTCTATCGATACATGCTTTCATGCCTTGTGCTAAGTCTGGTGATCGAACGAGATCAGCATGATAACCCGGCACGTTATGAATCTCTACTCCACCCTGGGCAATACTCCCCCAACCCATG
Organism: uncultured Acaryochloris sp.; assembly: GCA_937941595.1. Lineage (GTDB taxonomy): Bacteria > Cyanobacteriota > Cyanobacteriia > Thermosynechococcales > Thermosynechococcaceae > Acaryochloris. The sequence continues at coordinate 3,996 of CALDHF010000038.1, forward strand.
TCGGAATCTCTGTAAATTCCTGGTAGCTGTTCATGAGCTTTGAAAATTACGATTTTCCCTGGATAAGGTTTGCATTCGTAGTCTATCCAGGCTTTATAGTGATTAGCCTTCAATTCTTCCGCGACATCTGCGAAAGACCCTCCTCGTCCAAGTACTTCCACCTCTGGTGCAGCATAAGCAAGTTGAGAACGTTTTAACACCCACAAATGGAAATTATGTACCCAACTTTCCAGCTTATTCATTTTTTGGGAGGGAGTTCCAATACTTTGACTAATATCATCTTCAAATGGCAAACTTGCAGATTCATTAGCCTGTTGTTTAGCCTCTTTAGGTTTGATCAGCCTCTGTATTTCTTTAACAACATCAATGGCCAACGCTTTTGGTCCATGCTGCATCCGCTTATTGATAAAACGAGGCAGAGTATAGGTATAGATATATTTCAGAACTGAAAGAAACCTAGGGATTGGAGCAAGTACTCTGCCTTCATTATCAGGACCAGAAGTATCAAACATAGCAACGAGTGCTATCTCATGTCCCTGAGCATGGAGTTGTTGGGCCATTTCTAAAGCTATGATCCCTCCAGAGGAGACACCTGACAGGAAGTAAGGGCCATGGGGTTGAACTTTTTGTAGATGTTCAATGTAATCCTTTGCCATCTCATAATAACTACTATGAAAAACAGTCTCTCCATCTAGTCCTTGGGCTTGAAGACCATAAACAGGATAGTCTGGGCCAAGGTGCTTAGCCAAATCATGGTAAATGAGAACATTAAAACCGCCTCCATGAATACAAAATAAAGGAGGTTTTGTACCCTTTGCATTTATAGGTACCAAGGAAGACCAAACGACAGAATCTCCCTGATGGTGAAGTATATTTGCAAACTGTGCGATTGTTGGAGCTTGTAGAAGAGCCGATAAGGGTAGATTAAGATCGAAATGAGTTTCGATTTGTTGAAACAAGCGAACAGCAAGAAGAGAACTTCCTCCCAACTCGAAAAAATCATCATCAACACTAACTTTCTCTAACCGCAGTACTTCAG
>CALDHF010000039.1 GCA_937941595.1 uncultured Acaryochloris sp.
TTGGGTTCAATCACATCCCGATGGACGCCAAAAAAATCACCCTGCTGATAACGGTAGAACGAAGGGGGTTCTAGATCTTGGAGCTGGCATTGAAAATGCTCTTCTATCTTGGGTTTAATCGCCAGTAAACGTTTTTTGATTGCTGTAATTGTTGTTGGTGCAACCTGTAACTGACCGGTTTGACGACGACTCCCATCGGTGACCGCATCACCATAGCGGGTTAATCGCGCCGGTTCACAAGGACAATCCTGGGCTGCAGCTAAATAGGAAGTACAGAACTCGGGTGATAGGAAGTTGGGGTCAACAAACACACCCAAACGTTCAAAAAAAGCAGAACTTGGCATTGCTCCAGAAATATATTTCAGTGGGCAAGGAGGACAGGAAACACCAGTAAGGCGCTTAATTTTGAGACTTGGGGTCTAAAGAAGGCATGGGGGTAAACCGGGACAGGTCGTCCACCAGCCCGATCACGACTTGTCCTTGTAGCTCTACCCAAGCATGGGCTTCCAAGGCATGATCTTCCGTCTTGGCGACACCGATTTTCAACTCGGGTTCATACCCTCGCCGACCAATGAGCACCTGGGTCACCAGGGCTCGTGCCAAACATTTGACTTTCCCGGGCATATAGCGGCTGCTCATATCCACTGCCCAAATGGCCCGACCTACTGCCCTGCGACTAATTTGCGTGAGGTGCGGCGCTCTATACTGACGGGGATTATGGTGTAGTTTAGCTAACCATGCCTGCAAGGTTTGAAATGGCAACAGCCATAACCCTAGGCGGACCAGTCCTAAGAGCACATAAGTTTTGAGTAAGAGGTTGCGATCGCGATGCCGTAACCTCATAAATTTAAGAACTGGCAGCATCTTTGATCTCAATCAAATCCGATTCAATCAACTCATGCAAAAGGGTCAGAACATCCCGTTCACACTGTTCTGATTCAACCTCATACTCCTCTAAAATCTGGGTACAAATATCCGTCACAGAGCGAGGTTGTTGTAATAAGTTCCAGACACTGGCTCCCACTTCATTTAAGCCAAAATACATCCCTGTCTTTAAATTGAGGATGACTGATTCTCCTGCTAAGTCTGATGAGACCTGCTCTGGAGTGGCCACAACCGTTGTGTCTTTGCTAATGGTAGTAGTCAACGTTCAATCCCTATCTCAATGGATAATAAATTCAATTTTATGCAAATCCAAACGGGTTAAATATTTTCTATCTCTAAAAATAAAAAATATTTAACCATCAGTAATATGGCGATTGTAGACCAGTTTTTCTGAAGATGGCGTGATCTTGTTGATCGGTCATCTTGGCAAACCGCAGAATTTTTCCACACATCTCACAAAAATTTCGACCCCCATCGCCAGGGCCGATTCATCAAAATCAAACTGGGGATGATGGTGAGGATAGGTCAAGCCTTGCTCGGCATTGGCTGACCCCAGAAAGAAATAACATCCAGGCACTTCTTGCAAAAAGAATGACATATCCTCACCACCCATGGTTTGACAGTTAGGGACAATACCCGTGGGGGTTTCAACAACCGTTGTGGCAATAGAACGGACCAGATCAGCAATCCCAGCATCATTAATCACGGGTGGATATAACCGCCAGTAGTTTAAGTCATAGGTGGCTCCCCAGCTTTGGCAAATACCCGCCATAATTTGTTCCATCCGAGGCTCAATGAGAGCAGCCAGATCAGGGTCAAAATAGCGCACTGTACCACTCATAAAGCCCGTATCCGCAATCACATTAGAGACAGATCCCGCATGGAGCTGCCCCACCGTTACCACAGCCGAATCGAGGGGGTTCACATGACGGGCCACAATATTTTGCAAAGCCGTCACAATTTGGGCACTCACAACCACCGCATCCGTCGTCTGATGAGGCATCGCTCCATGCCCACCTTTACCTTGGACGGTACATTCAAACAGATCAACCGCAGCCATCAGAGGGCCAGATTTGACCCCCACCGTCCCCAGGGGAAGATTATTCCATAGATGCAAGCCGATAATGGCATCAACCTCAGGATTTTGAAGTACCCCCGCTTCAATCATGGGTTTAGCGCCCCCTGGAGATTCTTCAGCAGGCTGAAAGATCAGTTTGACCGTGCCCGCAAAGTCCTGTCGGTGCGCTGCTAAATAGCGGGCTGTCCCCAATGCAATCGCCGTATGCCCATCATGTCCACAGGCATGCATCACGCCGTCATGGCGCGATCGGTAGGACACTGAATTTTCTTCCTGAATGGGTAGGGCATCAATATCGGCCCGAATCGCCAAAACTGGACCAGACTGTTCACCTGGGATTGTCGCCACAATCCCAGTCTCAGCAATGCCTGTTTGGTGGTCTATCCCCCAATCCGTAAGCTGCTTAGCCACATACTCTGCGGTCAGATGTTCCTTAAACCCTAATTCAGGATATTGATGGAGATGCCGCCGCCAGTCAACTAGGTCTAGCTGCTGGATATCAGGGCGAATTTGAGTATCAGCTATGGGTGGAGAAGAAACCATAAGATTCCAGGATTTATGCAAATATTAGGTTGAGGGTAGAGTGTTTGAGCGACTGGCCCAACATATTGCGAACTAAGCCATCCTTCAATTTAATATATGGAGCCCCTGTCATCTAATCCCCCTAAAAGGGCTGGATTACAAGGATGAAGAGACCCTATCAAGGTCAGGAAATGTGTCTTGGTACAGGGCAATAATTTTGGCAATGACTTGATCAATATCCAGATCGTCCGTATTGATTTCAATGGCATCGTAAGCTTTACGAAGCGGGGCAAACTCTCGACAGCTATCTTTGCGATCGCGCTCAGCAATGGACTGTTCTAATTCTGCCAAGGTTGGCATCGATGAATTCGGCAGCTGTAAATCATGTTGGCGGCGACGAGCCCGCTCCTCGATGGACGCCGTTAAGAAGATTTTTAGCCCGGCATTAGGAAACACATGGGTACCAATATCTCGCCCCTCAGCCACAATGCCTCCTTGACGCCCCAAACGCTGTTGTTGTTTGACTAAGGCCTCACGAACGGGCGGTTGGGCGGCAATTGCAGAGACTTGAGCCGTGACCTCTGGGGTGCGAATGGCCTGGGTGACGTCCTGTTGATTCACCCATACCTGGGGGGGCTGCTGGGGATCAGGATGGGGCTTGAGTTCAATCTCACAATGTTCTACTAACTCTGCGATCGCAAAAATGTTAGTGACATCAATCTGTTGGTCCAAAGCCAACCAAGATACTGCTCGATACATCGCCCCTGTATCTAGATATTGCAATCCCAATTGTTGAGCACAACGACGAGTCACTGTCGATTTTCCGGCTCCTGCTGGCCCATCGATGGCCAAGATGGGCAGCCGAGCATCTAGGATAACGTTATCGATCAAGCGAGCAGAACCTACCCGAGCCGCCATCGCTACTAGACCTATAGTCTCAATCTGCTTAAGGGGCTGCAACGTTGAGGGATCGACGATATCAACATACTCTAAGTGAACCAGAGGTTCTTTAGCCAAGGTTTTTTCAACCACTGCCAACAGCATTTGCCGATCACGACACCCTGAGTCAAAGGCATGGACCGCAGATCGCAGACTGTGATGCAGGATTATTGCCTGTTGCTTTTCTGACGGATTCAAATACTGATTACGAGAGCTGAGGGCTAGCCCTGTCTCCTCACGCACAATCTCACAGGGAACAATGGTGACAGGACTATTAAGGTCCTCAACCATGTGCTGAATAATGGCGAGTTGCTGAGCATCTTTCTGGCCAAAATAAGCCCGATCAGGTTGAACAATATTCAATAGTTTGAGGACAATAGTGGCCACCCCAGTGAAGTGATCGGGCCGTGTTACGCCACAGAGTCGCTCCGTTAACGCCGACGGGGGAACAATTTGGGTGAGACCCGGCAACGCCAACATCGTGTCTGCTGTAGGGGCAAAAATAGCATCTACCCCCTGGGCTTGGCATAAAGATTGGTCTTGTTCCCAGGTTTGTGGATACTGATCTAAGTCTTCATTAGCTGCAAACTGGAGGGGATTGACAAAGATACTAACGATGACAATCTGATTTTCCTGCCGTGCTCGCTGGATTAAGCTTAAATGGCCAGCATGTAAGGCTCCCATCGTTGGGACTAGGCCAATATTGCCGATAATAGTGCTAGACGGTCCCAGCAAGTCAGATGCTTGTGAAGCATGAACACAATGCAGAAAATGGCGGAGTCCTGATACCGTCCGGATAATGGGAACATTGTCCATTACAGTCACATATTGTTATTAAAGTACATCAGACTCAAGCAGCCCTAACCAAATTGGTTACCTCAACATCAGTAGCCCTAACTAAATTAGTTACCTCGCCATAGACAGGAGCCCTAACCAAATTGGTTACCTCGCCATAGACAGTAGTCTAGCGGTATTGCTTTTCTCATGTCTATG
>CALDHF010000040.1 GCA_937941595.1 uncultured Acaryochloris sp.
CTAGATTCAGAGGTCAGTCAACGACACGGCTATAACTTTGAAGTGCCGATCCAGGCCACAGGTCCCGTCCAACCTCAACCCTTGGTGGCCATGGGACGCTTTAACCATGAGGCGATAGCTGTTGATCCAGATAGCCATATCATTTACCAAACCGAGGATCGTGAAGATGGGTTGTTTTATCGTTTTATTCCCCACCGTCCTCAAGATTTGCAAGCAGGAGGTTTGCTTCAAGCCCTTAAAATTAAGGGAAACCCCCAAGCGATTACAAAGCAAGGTATCCCCGTGGGGCAACCTTTACCCGTAGAGTGGGTGCCGATTCAAAATCCAGATCCGGCCACAGATTCTGTTCGTGCTGAAGGGTATGCCCAAGGAGCAGCTCAGTTTAGTCGGGGCGAAGGTATTTGTCTGGGGCGTCAAGAAATTTTGTTTTGCTGTACCAGTGGTGGTGCTGCTCAGCTAGGGCAAGTGTGGCGATATGTTCCCGGTCCAACCCCTGACGAAGGGGGTACCTTAACCCTGTTTGTCGAACCGAATGATCCGGGGATTTTGGATTATCCCGATAACCTAACAATGTCCCCCTTTGGGGATCTCTTTCTCTGCGAAGATGGTCGCGGTGAACAATTTGTGCGCGGCATCAATTCCCAGGGGCAACTCTACCGTTTTGCCCGGAATGCGTTGAATGATAAAGAATTGGCTGGCGTTTGTTTTGCCCAAGATCCATTAACCTTATTTGTTAATATCCAAATGCCAGGGATTACCTTTGCGATTTGGGGACCTTTTAAGCAGTCTCAAGGATGATAGAGAAAAGTATTGGCAAACGGTTCCATCGACTCAAGCATTGCCCCTTATGCTTGTTATTCAAAAGCTTATGGGGCTCCACACTTCAGCAGAGATGGAGTCAGAATCTTGCCTGTTTTTGATATCGAGTCGTGGGGATAACAGGCTGGACCGCAACCCCATTTTTCAATACTTACGAGGTCGTTATATTTATCGTGACTGGCCATAATCAATTTATGATGGCACCATTGCATGGAGAGAGATGATTTCCGGGATTAAACAGCCTTGGGGAAAGCTCTGGAAATGATCCTTCATGCTCAAGCGATTCATTTTCTCCTCAGTCACTGACTCTATGGATTCAGACATTAATCTTGCTTCATTACAACTGACGTGCCCTATTTGTGACCAAAGCAGTAAGCGTTTATTTCGCAAAGATAGCTTTTGGATACGGGGATGCGATCGCTGTGGTCATCACTTTACTGAACAGCAACCCACGGCCAAAAATGTCAGCAAAATTTATGATGGCCAGTATTTCCAAGGAGATGGGGCTGGGTATATTGACTACCTGGCCGAAGCCGACTTATTGCAACGCCTAGGTCAATACTATGCAGATAAATTGCAGTACTATCTTGTCCCTGGGACCGTCTTAGATGTCGGTGCTGCTGCTGGTTTTATCCTCAAGGGCATGATTGAATCAGGGTGGCGAGGAGAAGGTTTGGAACCGAATCCCCGCATCGCTGAATTTTGCCAACAACAATTGGGGCAAAAGACGACGGTGGGGACCCTAGAAGAATTGCAGACGAAAGAACGGTTTGACCTCGTGATGATGGTTCAAGTCATTCAGCATTTTTATAACTTAAAACTCGCCTTACATGCAGCCAGTGTGGCGACGAAACCGGGTGGGTATTGGCTGATTGAAACCTGGGACCGATCCAGTCCGTTAGCCCGGATCCGGGGGCGGAACTGGCATGCCTATACGCCCCCCAGTCGTTCTCATTGGTTTGCGCCGCCAGATCTAGAACAGCTCATTGCTCAATTTGGATTTCAAGAAATCGCCCGTGGCAATCCGAATAAGTGGATGGATGGCCCATATCGCAAATCAGTGCTGCGCTACCAATTTATGGATAAGGCCTGGGGAAAACCCCTAGCCCAAGGACTGAATCTGATACCGGATCGGCTGGCGACCCCTTATTTAGGGGGAGATATTTTTTGGGCACTCTACCAAAAAGCGGTATAGAACTCTGGCAGTCACTCACAAATCCATCGTCTTGGCGTCTACGGGGCAATGTTGACAATGAGGCGTCAGCTCCTTGGTATGGTGAATAATAGTCCTGCCTAAATACGATCCCGGTTGAGGTACCCATGGCTACTGATAAGCCCACTAACTCTGAAAAAGACAAAGCGTTGGGTGTTGTGCTCAATCAAATTGAACGCACCTTTGGCAAGGGGGCAATCATGCGATTGGGGGATGCCACACGCATGAAAATAGAGACCATTTCGAGTGGGGCCTTAACCCTTGATTTAGCCTTGGGTGGAGGCTTACCCAAAGGCCGGGTGATTGAAATTTACGGTCCAGAAAGTTCAGGTAAAACCACCTTGGCTTTGCATGCGATCGCAGAAGTACAAAAGTCGGGTGGCGTTGCTGCCTTCGTTGATGCCGAACATGCCCTGGATCCGGCCTATGCCTCTGCTCTAGGTGTTGATACCGAGAATTTGCTTGTGGCTCAGCCCGATACCGGAGAATCCGCGTTAGAAATTGTGGATCAACTGGTGCGCTCCACCGCTGTTGACATTGTGGTGATTGACTCCGTAGCAGCCCTAGTGCCTCGGGCCGAAATTGAAGGAGAAATGGGCGATTCCCACATGGGATTACAGGCTCGGCTTATGAGTCAGGCCCTGCGCAAAATCACGGGTAATATTGGCCGCACTGGCTGTACTGTTGTGTTTCTCAACCAGCTTCGCCAAAAAATTGGTGTCACCTATGGCAACCCAGAAGTGACGACGGGGGGTAATGCCCTCAAATTCTATGCATCAGTGCGCTTAGACATTCGTCGGATTCAAACCCTCAAAAAAGGGACCGAAGAATTTGGTATTCGTGCCAAAGTTAAAGTGGTCAAGAACAAAGTTGCCCCTCCCTTTCGCATCGGTGAATTTGACATTATCTTTGGTCAAGGCATTTCTACCCTGGGTTGCCTCTTAGATATGGCGGAAGAGACCGGAATCCTGGTTCGAAAAGGAGCTTGGTATAGCTACAACGGTGAGAATATTGGTCAAGGCCGTGACAATACCGTCCGCTATATGCAAGATACGCCTGAATTTACAGAAACCTTGACTCAACAAGTTCGTGTAAAGTTAGACACAGGGGCTGAAGTGTCAGCCAATACCGTGGCCTCAACCTCAAAAAGCAAAAAGACCCCCAAGACATCTGAATAAGATGGGTGGCAAGGACAATTTACAGACATTCACGGAGTGCTTGGGCTAACGCTTGTGCACTTTGAAATCGGTGATCTGGATGGGGATGGGTGACCCGTTCAATTACAGCTTTAATGGCCGTGGGAATACTTAAGATATTGGTGAGTTCAATCCGGTAACCATGGCCTAAGTTTTTGTAGAATTGCATCGGGCTTTGGCCCGTCAGCAAAAATATCATGGTTGCCCCAATGCCATACAGATCAGATTGAATGGTGGGCCGTCCTAAACCCTGTTCCGGTGCACTATACCCCTCAACCGCGATGCGTGTGCCCGGAACCAAGCTAGCTTCTTTAACAGCGCCAAAGTCAATGATAAAGACTCGGCTATCTCGCTTGCGAATTAAGATATTGCCAGGTTTGAGATCTCGATGAATAATCGGTGGATTTTGGCGATGAATATAGTCCAGAATATTGCAGGCCTGCATCATCCAGCGTACCGTTTGTTCTGGTGAGAGGGGACCTCGCTGATTGACCCACCGATCTAGGTCTTGTCCATGGATCAGTTCCATGACCAAGTATTGCTTGTCATTAACGGTAAAAAAATTGTATAAATGCGGAATGCCGGCGTGGTTTAAGGATCGCAGCATGCGAGCTTCCCGTTTGAATAACTCTTGGGCTTTGGGAATACCTTCCATATCAGCGTTCATCTCTTTGAGAACTTGTAATTGAGGTCTATGGCCAGCTGTCGCCTTCGGGATAACGAGAAACGTGGTCCCCATCCCTCCCATGCCCAATACCCTCAAGACTTGATAAGGACCAATAGATTGTAAGACCTGTAACGGTTGCCCACAGCGGATACAAAACAAATTCCCAGGCAAATTCCCTGTATGTTGACAGGGGGACTTCGATACTTGATCCGCATGATCCTCGGGTTGATCTACCAACTCTTGTTGAAAGCGGAGAATGGGGCCTGTTAAGCCCAATTGAATAATATTGCCGTTCGTTAACTGAGCTTGGTTGGTCAGCTTCCCATCGAGGAACGTGCCGTTGCTTCCCAGACTGTTCAGCTTCCAAGAGCAGGGTTGTTGTACTTTATTCACACGATGTAACTCTAAGTGATAACGCGATACCAAGATATCCCTTAAAACAATGTGGTTATCGGTAGACCGTCCGATATTAATCTGTTTGGACGTCGTAAATAACCACTGGCGAATTGGTGCCTTATTCTTAGGGTCTAGTAGGGTGAGCGTAACCACATTTCACAGGTAATCAGACAGAATGGTTGGAGATGTAGAGGGAGATGGACTAACGAGATTGATTCATTTGAGGTTGTACTTTCATAAAAATACTGACGACCGTGATGTTGTCATGGCCATTGTGTTCATTCGCTAGTCCAACTAAATCATTCACCCCTTGTTGCAAGGTGATTTTAGAATTGAGCATGGGTAACAGATGGCTCTCGCAATATTGTTCTAACAGTTGATTATCGGTTAAACCATCGGAGCAAATGAGGAATAGGGTATCTTCCGTGACCGTTAACAATTGAGTATCTGGGGCGAGGGTTTTGTTGTCTCTAGGTCCCAACGCTTGGGTGAGTTGATATGCATCTGGTCGGGCATAGGCAACCTCAGGTGCAATGCCTCTTTGGATTTCTCTCTGACCCACTTCATGGTCAACCGTCATTTGTTCTAAACCATGTTGATGGGTGAGCCGATATAAACGGCTATCCCCTACATGGGCAATCTGTACATGGGTATCTTGAACCAAAGCTGCAATTGCAGTAGTGCCCATGCGATTACTGCCTGCCTTCTCTTCATTCACTTGAAATAAGGCTTGGTTGGCTGCATAAAACGCATTTTTGATAGTGTCTTCATCAGGCAAATTATCTTGCCAATGGGTTCTGAAGTATTGGGTTAAGGTCTCTGTGGCTAGAGCACTAGCAATCTCCCCGCCATCATGTCCTCCCATGCCATCGCACAGGATATAGAGCCCCCGAGCCGAGACGTGGTGTTGACTCGGACTAATACGTTGTTGGAGTTGCTGATCAATGATAAAAAAGTCTTCGTTATGATGGCGATCACGGCCATCATCCGTTTGCCCAGCTGCTGCTAAATGAACCAGTTGGCTAGGTAATATCAGGGTTGGTGTTGCCCCACCATTGTCCAAATTGCCTCGGTGTTGGGGGTGAGCAGCGGTATCTGTGGGTGATGGCAAGCGTTGAGTTTGTTCACTTAAGTACCATTGCAATTTTGTTGGGGTTACATTGTCCGCAGATTGGAGGTTGGTCAATAATGGATGGAACTGATCGGCCAGGGTGGCACCTAACCCTTGGAGGACATCAAGCCAAACATAGCGTAAGTCATCCCAACAAGAAGGCTGGGAAAACGTGTTCTTGCCAGAGGCCTCAATGGGGATGGGCTGATCTTTCTCAAAGAGTAATTGTTGTAGACACAGAATTTGTCCCTGATCCACCTTCAAATTATCTGCATGCAAAACGCTGGATAGACAATGCCATGGAGAACAAGACTGGGCAAAGTCGAGGGTTTGCTGCAACCAATGCAAAATCTGGGCAGGACCAATTTTGCCAGTGGCTAGGACCTGTTTTAAGGTGAGTAGACCCGTCCGGTTTTCTAGCAAGACTACAGACTGTTGTTCAGATTGCCAGGCATCATGAACGTGAGGAAGCAACAGGGGAAACTGCTGCTTTAGAGCCAGATAGGGTTCAAGAATGAGAGGGAACGGCAGGGGCTGAGTTTTCAAAAAATGGGAGATCGCGCCTGGCTTGCTCATTTCTGTCGCATCAGTTGCGCCCTGCAATTGGCTGAGCATGACCGCCAATGGCGAAATGTGAAACGGCTGGGTATCCAAAATAGGTACTTCATGGCAATTGGATTGAGTCGCTTGTGAGGATAATGCCGTCGTATTTAATAATTGATACCGTGGGTTCTGTTCTAGAAACCGTAGGATTACAGCATTCAATGGAGATGCAGCCAAGTCTTGATCTTGCTGAGAGTCGATCAGATTGGATACTTCAAGCGTTAAGTCATCAACGGTACTGTCTGGTTCTGCCTGTTCATTTACTAATTGCTCAATTGTATTTAAAAGCTCTTCGGTAGACGGTTCGTCTTCTAGGTCTAAATCGATGCTATCAAGGTCTAAGGCTTCAGCGGTGTCTATAGAGGCCGTTTCTGAAGGGGGGCTATCTACAACCAATGCTTGGGATTCTAGATCAATTGGGGTGACGATAGTCCACCAAATTGTCGCAGTAGGATGTTGACATTGCGAACAGTGGACATCATTTAAATCTACGAGATGTCCACAATTGGCACATGTTTTTTGAGTCAGAGATGCCCCACACTGTTGACAGAAACGGTGATCATCAATGTTGTGGTAATTGCACTGGGGACATTTAATCATCCTAGGAGGTCCGTGTTTCTACGTTGGCGGACGGGAACTATGGCAATGGTAGCGAGTTTTAGAGGGTTTGAACTCCGCTAAAACACGGAAGTTATGCGATATCCCATCGAGTAAACAACTGGAGGTTAGAGAGGGGGTGCAACTATTGAACGGCAAGGATGTCGCATCTCATTAAAATGCTCTGCTGTAAGTGGCTTGATCATATAGACTGTATCGTCTCATGCTCAAAATTTTACAATTGCGTCAAGTTTGTGAGTCCAGATAGTTGCGCGATTTCTGCTGGAGTCAGATAACGCCATTGTCCGGGCTGGAGGTTGTTGAGGGTCAGAGTTGCGATCGCAACTCTGACCAACCGCAATACCGGAAAGCCCACGGCCGCTGTCATCCTTCGCACTTGGCGATTTCGGCCTTCTTGTAACGTCATTTCCAACCAAGCAGTAGGAACCCGTTTGCGAAAACGAATAGGAGGAACCCGTAGAGGTAACTGGGGTGGATCAGACAACAGCCTGACTTGGGCAGAGCGCGTCCGATAGTTGCGGATTGTTACGCCCCGTTGCAGTTGTTGTATGGCATCATCATCAGGAATACGCTCTACTTGTACCCAATAGGTACGAGCATGACCAAATTTTGGTTCACACAACCGATGCTGGAGACCACCGTGATTGCTCAGCAGCAATAAACCTTCACTATCTCGATCTAATCGGCCGACTGGATACACGTCTGGAATCTGGATATAGTCTTTTAGCGTTGGATGGGATGTCTCGTGTCGATCTGTGAACTGACTGAGTACTCCATAAGGTTTATAAAACAATACATGTTGCCAAGACATCGCTACGTTCTATCCGACTCCGTCATATCTCCTGAATTATCCATCCATTATCTGTCAATCACCGCTCACACTAGATGCATCCCTCAGTATTTGCCAACTTGTTCCCTCATGACCAACCCTCACCTACCTGTAAGTCATTTACATTTACTGTGAATATTGCGTAAAGCAGTATGCCTTCCTTTAATTTCACCCAGGATAGCTGTAACCTTAATGAACTTATTCAACACACCGCATAATAGCCTGAACCCCAACTGGGGTTAGGATAGGCTGGTGATACACCCTTTTCATCTGCCATAAATGGATCTGCTCCGCTCCCTGCCCTTAGGGCTTTACTTAGAACAGCCCCGTACCTGGTTGCATCGGCTTGATCCCCGGGTCAAATTGGCATGGCTGATGATGTTTCTACTCACCCCACTGCTAGCCAACTTAACCTGGCGCATTATTTTGGTCTTGGGACTCATTTTATTAACCCTGTCAGCAGCGATTCCTTTACGGGTATGGCGCAAGCAAATTGGTTGGTTACTCCTATTGTGCCTATTGGTGGGTGGCACTACGAGTATCATGCCCGATGGACTCGCCATTTCTTATCAGCCTCGGCTCCCTGCACAAGAGCTCAACTTTACTCAAGAATCTGCTCTCCCGGTAAAAATAAACCAGCCTTGGTATCAACCTCTAATATTTTGGCAATCGGCCCCTGACACTATCTCAGCCTCGCTACCCCTCGCCTCACCGACTCCCTATCAATATATTCTTTTTCATAAAGGACCCGTGAGAATTACACGCCGTTCACTAGAACTGGGCCTGCGGTTAGGGACGTGGCTGTTTACACTGTTCTATGGAACAAATTTATACCTGCTCACCACTGCACCCGAAGAAATTACCGTTGCCCTTGAAGTATTGCTGCAACCCTTCAAACGATTTCGTATCCCCATCACGGAAATTGTTTTAACCCTGACCTTATCTCTCCGCTTTATCCCCCTGGTTCTGGAAGAAATTCAAAATTTAACGCGAGCCATCCGCACCCGAGCCATTAACTGGAAAAAACTAGGGATACGTGGAGCCATTCAGTTATTGTTATTACTGGCAGATCGGCTCATTGAAAATCTGTTTCTGCGGGCGGAACAAGTTGCAAATGCCATGATTGTACGAGGCTTTACCAGTCCTAATCAACACCAAGTTAGATGGCATCAACTGCGGCTGCGGTCGGTCGATCAGTTTGCCTTGCTGCTGGTCGTTCTCGTTTGTGGCATGCGAATTTGGATCGGCACCTTAGACTGAGTCCACTGCGTTAAACCCTCTTCATGAAAGTTTTGCATCCTTGGTATTGGCGATCGCAACCCTTATTAAATAGGAGTGGTTCTACCATTTTTGCTGCTCTATTTGCAGAACAAGCCATCTCAACGCTTTTAGAGAGTCCGTATCCCCATCAGCAAGGTCAACAGCAATACTCGATTTGCGCAAGTGGACCCCGGACCCTCACGGGTCAATTACAACTGTGGACTCCTAAATTAGGAGAGATACTACCATTCTTAGAGAAGCTTCTGCACATCGAACAGCAGCCCAGAAATTCTATTGTTCCTCAGTCCTTACCTTTCCGAGGGGGATGGCTAGGCTGGCTAGGATACGATCTTGCCTGGGAGATTGAGCAGCTGCCGTGGCTCAAACCCGACCTTCTGCCCTTCCCTATCGCCTATTGGTACGAACCCGAGAACTTTGCAGTCTTAGATCATCAGCATCAAGTGCTATGGTTGGCCACCACTGACCCCCAGCAACTTGATCTCTTAGAGCACCAACTAACGATTGCCTCAGATACTCAAGACTCACAACCCTGCCGTAATGCTACAGCTCTGAACTTCCTGACGACTCAAGCTGAATATATAGCCATGGTGCAGCAGACTCTGCAACATATTCAGGCAGGTGATATTTTTCAGGCCAATCTATCCACTCGTTTTAATCTCACAGCTGAGGTCGATCCCTGGCAACTCTATCGAAGTCTGCAAACTATCAACCCTTCTCCTTTTGCCTGTTACTGGAATACACCTTGGGGATCCATCGTCAGTGCTTCTCCAGAGCGATTGGTAAAACGATGTGGGAGTCAAGCTGAGACCCGTCCCATTGCTGGGACAAGGCCGCGTGGCCTGACGCCAACACAAGATCGGGCTTTGGCCCAAGATTTGTTAGAAAACATCAAAGAAAAAGCTGAACATACGATGCTCGTCGATTTGGAGCGCAATGATTTAGGACGGGTCTGTGATTGGGGATCAATCGCTGTGAATGAATTGTTGACCTTGGAATACTATAGTCATGTTATCCATCTCGTTAGTAATATTGTTGGCACCCTAAAAACGCAGAGCTCTAGCATCGACTTAATCCGCTCAGTATTTCCTGGTGGCACCATTACTGGTTGTCCTAAGGTTCGGTGTCTTGAGATTATTGAAGTATTGGAACCCTATAGACGCAGCTTATTCTATGGGTCCTGTGGATACCTGGATTATGGTGGAGATCTGGATCTAAATATTTTGATTCGGACATTGTTGATTACCCCATCTCAGCCAACGTCGTTACCTTATCTTTCCCCGCAATCTACCTCAGTGATTTGGGGGCAAGTCGGTGCTGGTATTGTCGCTGATAGTGATCCAGAGAAAGAATGGCTAGAATCCTTACAAAAAGCTAAAGCGCAAGTTCGGGCGATTCAAGAGATGGAATGCTGAGATGTCTTGAGTCAGTGCTGAAGAATGCTCAGGCATTCTTTATAAGAAGGATTTTTTGGATGTTTCACTCCGCAGCGCTAGCTAGATTAACTGATGCTCAGCTCGATCTTGTCCAGTATAATGAAGCTCAATTTATGTCTCTCGGGTTTCAAGCACCATTGTTAAGTAGTTTGAGTTTCGACTTCTACTCCTCAGGATATGTAGGCGATCATAGACAGACAAAGAAATAGAAGTCACTCTGAATATTCATCAACTACATGTAACGACTAAACCTACTTTCGAGTTCGCCTTTTGAACTCAGTATCGACGTCTGAGTATTCTATACAAACACGAATGATTACCGAAACGTACTTAAATCACCCCACATTTGGTCTTCTCTTCAGTCTCAGTATCATTGATTCACAGAGTGCGTTGTATACAACCCTCTATGCACAACGATTGTTCTTTATCGTTACGACGGCACAGCAACTTTTGGAGTTTGCACCTATTACTCGTCAAGAAGCTCGGGTTCTAGTTGAAAGTCGGCTAAGGCTTCTTAAGCGTTCAGGTTCCCGTCAAGACTATGATCAACTGCAGCGTGTTCATCAACAAACTTTTAGATGATATCTTTTCCTGAGTCTTCGACGATCCGTGAACGAATCATTGCCATTCGCAAAAAACTATCGCCATCAGTTCGGCTGATTGCAGTGTCTAAATATATGCCGACAGACTTTATTCGTCAGGCTTATGCTGAAGGGATTCGGGATTTTGGCGAGAGCCGCGTCCAAGAAGCCGTTTCTAAAAAGGCTGAGTTACAAGATTTAACAGATATTACTTGGCACTTAATTGGTCATCTTCAGAGTAACAAGGCAAAACTTGCGATTGAACACTTTGATTGGATTCATTCCGTCGATAGTTTGTCCTTAGCGGAACGTCTTAATCGCATCGTTGGTGTGGCCCAACATTCTCCCCGTTTATGCTTACAAGTCAAGCTTACAGATGATCCCAGTAAGTTTGGCTGGTCTGTTGCGGACCTAAAATCAGATCTCGTGGCATTGCAAGCGTGTTCCAATCTACGATGGCGAGGATTAATGACCATATTACCTATGGGATTAACAGAGCGTCAGTCTTTAGATGTGTTTACACAAGCACAACGCCTCGCAGTGGAAATAACTGAAGAAACTAAAGGTCTCTTACCTTTAAACGCTTTATCAATGGGAATGTCCAACGACTACCATTTAGCAGTTCAAGCTGGGGCAACCATGGTCCGAATAGGCCGAACTATATTTGGGGATCGCCCTCAACTCTGATACCATTGTTGCCCCTGTATCCTTCAAACCCAATATTGGCAGGCATATCTCTTGAAATAGGATAGGTTTTGTGTCCATAAATATCTAGGCACTTTTAAGGTGTTTACTAAACATGTCACTCAAATAATTTCTTAATCTAAAGTTTAGTTTCAATATTGATTTACAAGTATTGCGTTTGAGACATTGATGTATAATTCATCTAAATTTTCAATACCATGGGATTTGCCACAAACAACTGATCATTTTTTCTTGGTCCAGACTTGAAAAATAAAGGCAACAGTGGTATTGACAAATCAAACGTATACCAGTTTGATGTAAGGATCTGAATTAATTTATCGAAGATATTTTCCAGAAACTTTTTAATCTCGGATTAAATCATTATTCGATCTTCTTAAAATCAGGTTATTAATAGCCTTAAACCTTCAATAGATGGAGCCCAACTTGTGAGTAGTTTATTTGGCAAATTAAAGGATTTTGTCGGCATCCCCGAATCGGATGATGATTATGATTACGTGGATGAGTACGACGAAATTCAAAATGATGGGTATTCAGATCACTATTCGACCGATTATTCTGAAGAACCTATTAAGTCGAGCGAAATACTGAATAGCCCATCTGAAAAGGAACAGGTATCTCACGTGAACGCTAACAACTCCAATACAAATAACGTGGTCGGGCTTCCTGGTGCAGGACGGTTGTGGGGGTCTACTACTGAAGTATTGGTGATGGAGCCACGTGCTTTTGAAGAGATGCCACAGGTTATTCAAGCTTTGCGTGAACGTAAGTCAGTCGTCTTGAATCTAACGATGATGGATCCTAGTCAGGCCCAACGTGCGGTTGATTTTGTCGCAGGTGCTACCTATACCATTGATGGTCACCAAGAACGAGTTGGGGATAGCATCTTCCTATTTACGCCTAATTGTGTTCAAGTCAGCACACAGCTTGGTGTTGTTCATGAAGCTCCTACGCCTCATTTTGGTCGTTCAAATGCAACAACACCATCTTGGAAAAATGAAGCGCAAGTTAATCAGGCCGTCGCTCAGTAGAGTAAGCGTCTGATGAAGTTTAGATTAGATCGTTCTCTAGCATAATTATCTTGTTCCCTTGGATACAAGCTTTGGTAGACTGAGCTTTCGTTCTACCGATCGAAGTTCTGAGGTTCTTCTGTGAGTGATACTGAATATCAACTTGGCATCATTGGCGGCGGCATGATGGCTGAGTCGATTTTGTCATGCCTAATCTCAAAAGAGGTCTATCACTCTAGCCAGATTCAGGTCAGTGATGTGTCGTCTGAGCGGTTAGCTTATCTCAAGTCTCAGTATTTTGTTCAAGGATGTGAAGAGAACGCTGTTGTTGCATCTTCTTCTCGGGTTCTGTTGCTTGCGATTAAGCCCCAATTATTTGATGCGGTAACGTCTCAGTTCGCAACTGAAATGAGTGAGCAATGCCTAGTCATTTCGATTCTGGCAGGCATTCCTATAGCCAAGTTAGAGTTGGCTTTTGCTCATTGTCCTGTGGTACGGGTTATGCCTAATACGCCAGCAACAGTAGGAGCAGGTATGACCGCTATCGCTACTGGCATCCGTGCCAATCAGAAGCATCTAGAAGTTGTCCAAAAGATATTCAGTGCTGTCGGTGAGATTGTTACGGTTTCCGAATCTTTGATGGATGCTGTGACAGGATTGTCAGGGTCTGGCCCTGCTTTTATCGCTTTGGTGATGGAAGCCTTAACAGATGGCGGAGTGTCTGTTGGCTTACCTCGAAAAATTGCAACCCAATTAGCGCTACAGACCCTTTTAGGAACTGCAACACTGATGCGGGATAAAGCCCTCCATCCTGCCCAACTCAAAGATCAAGTGACCAGTCCTGGAGGAACCACAATTGCCGGGGTGGCTGCTCTGGAGGAAGCTGGACTGCGGTCGGCGTTAATTAATGCCGTACAGGCTGCTTATCATCGGTCTCGGGAATTGGGTCAAGAGTAGCCCTAAAGTGTTTCATCAATCAGGTCGATTATCCTATCTTCTGGGTGTATAGCACTCAGAAAGTTGTCTACTCTTAGTTGGTCGTAGCAAATAGAAATCCCGTGACGTTGTAATGACGTTGTAATACGGTTTAGCAATCAGAGATTACCAGGGATGTTAACTCCAGATGATCCCTGATTGTTGGAGTAAACTGGTCCTCATTTGGGGTGCGATGGCCTGTCATATTTCTATGCTTGGGAAATTTTATGGATTGATTCTTAGTTCAATGCAAGCCTAGGTGATGGTAATGCAACGTCTTTCTTAGCCTTATTCTTACTTTTGTTGTGTTGATAGACAATAATGTATTTTAGTCAGGCATGATCTCCTGCATTAGCCAAAATCCTGCAAACTTTTCTGAGTTTGGATCCGATTGAACAGCAACGAAATGGACTTGTTGAGCTGCTTGCTTTGCCCGTTCAAATTCTTCAATTTCAGCTACGAGTTGAGGGTCGTTTAGATAGGCAATGACCCAGCGTTCGTTAATACCTGTTTCTAATAATAATTGTGCTTTCGGTTTCATCTCCAACTTTAGGCAAGAAAGTTCTAATCCAGACATCCAGCCTGCTAAGGGGGTTGCACGTTCTGAGAAAATAAGTAATCCAGGAATAATTGAATTGGGGGGCAATTTTAATTTTTCTAGTGGTATTTGTTCTCCAAAATCAATCTCCCACTCATTCATCTGTTCGAACGCACTGAGTTCTAAGCTTGCTAAGCGCCACCCCTCACCCATCAAAGCGTCAGGTAAAGGTTTTGGTAATGTTGGCTCAAATGTATTGGGCGCGATCATCATCGGTTGATAGCCAGGATGTTGGGGGTAAACGGTTTGCTCTCTCTCCCTTAGCCATTGGTACACAGCAAAGGTTCGTCGACTAGGTTGCGATGGTATTTCCAAGGCATCACAGGCTCTGGGAATAATACTTTTCATGGATCGTCGAAAAAAACGAATTTTTTCTGGGAATTCCTGATCTGTTAAATGCTGTGCTTCACGCCATAAGGGCAATGCTTCTTCCAATGCTGTTTGTAGCCAGCGGGCATTGGCTTGTGACCCTGGACAAACTTTAGTGAACTCAAACGCTCTTTGAGTATCGCAAACCAGCAACTCCCAGATCTTCTTTTGTTGCTCATCTAAGATGGGGCGTGAATAGAAATCGATTTCCCAAACCTTACTCATATTGATGTCTACCCTAGATGCTTTATTTGGTGCAAAGTCATGGGGAATATGCGAAAGACCCCGAGGTGTTTATATTCACCTATCCCAGAGTACTCTGTACGCTGCACAGAGAAAAAATGTATCCCGCTATACAGAAGTCCAGCACCTGCCACTGTTGAATCGATTAAGCCAGTGGGTTGGGTGACCCCTATCCAATTAGCTTTGTAAATTGGGCTTATCTTCGTTTTTTGGATTATTGACTTGCTTGAGTATTTACTCAAGGGGAAAAGCTGAAGTCTTTTCATCTAAAGCGAGCATTAGAGCTAATTGGTTGTAATCGTTATATCTAGGAACCGTATTGTGGTGATGTCCAAGCCGATTAAATCGAGGTCTAAGCACCTCAGACGTAGGAACCGTTTGTTCCCTGCTGCATGGCAAGTCTGCATTCCTTTGTCAGCAATTGTTTTGTTATTTTGGTCTGTTGCGGCTGTTGCCCAAGAAGCAACGCCACCGGACCCAACCGCAACTCTTACTGTTGGTCTTGATACAGTATGGGTTTTGGTTTGTGCATTTCTGGTGTTCTTCATGAACGCTGGATTTGGGATGTTAGAGACTGGCTTTTGTCGTCAGAAGAATGCCGTCAATATCCTGACCAAGAACTTGATTGTTTTTGCCTTAGCTACCGTCGCCTATTGGGCCATTGGCTTTGGCTTGATGTTTGGAGATGGCAACCCAGTCTTGGGAACAGCAGGTTGGTTTGTAGGGGGTACTGATAATAGTCCAGCAACAGGTGATGCCTATGCTGGTATCTTCAGTGCTTTGAACTGGACCGGTGTTCCCTTAGCTGCAAAGTTTTTGTTTCAACTGGTGTTTGCTGGGACAGCTGCAACGATCGTTTCTGGAGCAGTGGCAGAGCGCATCAAGTTTGTATCCTTTTTACTTTTTAGCTTAGTGCTGACGGGTGTTCTCTACCCCATTACCGGTCACTGGATATGGGGTGGCGGTTGGCTAGCAGGTATGGGTTTCTGGGACTTTGCTGGTTCAACCGTTGTCCACTCTGTGGGGGGTTGGGCAGCCTTAGTAGGTGCAGCCTTTCTAGGTCCTCGTCTCGGTCGTTATTCTCAGTCTGGTCCTACAGCAATGCCGGGTCATAATATGAGTATTGCCACCTTAGGTTGTTTAATCTTGTGGTTAGGCTGGTTTGGCTTTAATCCAGGCTCTACTATGGGTGTGGGCGATGGAGCTGCAATTGCGCATGTAGCTTTAACGACGAATATTGCTGCTGCATTTGGCGGTATTGCTGCCACCTTCACCGCTTGGTTTTATCTCGGCAAGCCTGACTTATCGATGGTGATTAACGGTATTTTGGCTGGTTTAGTAGGAATTACAGCACCTTGTGCTTGGGTAACGGTGCCTTGGGCAGCGGTCATTGGTTTGATTGCGGGTGTGATTGTTGTGTTTGCAGTGACCATTATTGATGGCCTGAAGATTGATGACCCTGTGGGTGCGATTTCTGTGCACTGTGTTTGTGGTGTATGGGGAACGTTGGCCGTTGGTTTGTTTTCTCAAGGTCCTGATGGTTTGCTTTATGAGGCCGATGGTGGCCCTGCTAAAGGCTTGATTCTGGGGGGTGGTTTTGAACAGCTGATTCCCCAGGTTGTTGGCATTTTGGCAGTAGCAGCTTTCACTTTAGTGATGACAGCAATTGCCTGGACAGTGATCAAGGCGATAGCTGGTTTACGAGTTCCTGAGGAAGAAGAGATTAAGGGCTTGGATATCAGTGAGCATGGTATGGAAGCTTATAGTGGTTTCCTCAAAGACGCTCAAGTTCAAGGAAGTCGAACACCTACCATGACCCATTAGTTTTTTGCAAGTGAACTCTGGTTATAGACTTGCGAGGTGAATAGCTGAAATGGAAGCTATTAGACTTGATATCTTGTTCGTGGTTTAGCTACTGTGTACCGCAAAAGGCTCTAGTGTTGCTAGAGCCTTTTATGAATATATTCAAAGTCTAACTTCTTGGTATCTACACCTATAGTCAGGGTGAAGAATATTCTACTGCGAGGACTTTATAGCTATTTATCGTTAAGTATCGAGTGACCTGGTCACAAGAAAATGTATTTTTTGATACAGAATTACAGTGCCTACCGCTGTTGAATCGATTAGATTAGGAACTCAAAAGGGTTCCGTTCAATTTGCTCCCAACCTTAACCTCATGAATGAATAGAGATTGCCTTAAATTAGTTGTATAGAAATGGCCGCGTTTTTTCTATACAACTAATTTAAGGCATTAGAGCTAATTGGTTGTAATCGTTATATCTAGGAACCGTATTGTGGTGATGTCCAAGCCGATTAAATCGAGGTCT
>CALDHF010000041.1 GCA_937941595.1 uncultured Acaryochloris sp.
TGATTGAGGGCCTGATGAAGATCAAACTTCATAGAAAAATATGAGTAAAAGAATGTATGGGCTAGTGTAACGTTTCCCATAAGGGAAAGATATGAGATGCAGGGGAAAATAGGCTTAAGGCCTGAATCAGTAAAAAAATTCGTCACCGACAGGGCACTGAACGGTCTGAGTCTAGAAACTGGTTAAGGTTGTGCCAAACATCGCAGACGACAACAACCCTGCTGGGCGAGATTGATTTTCGGAGCAAGATCCCATACAGTTCTGAGGAAACTTTCGGCTTCGATTGGCGGCAGTTCGAAATAGGTGAGGAAAGACCATGACGGAATTGATGACAGACTTAACCAATACAACCACAGCTCCCTGTCCAGTCAATTCCTATAACGAATGGGATCCTTTAGAAGAGGTCATAGTAGGTCACTTAGAAGGGGCTATTATCCCTCCCTATCATGTGACGGTCACCTATAATATCCCACCCAGTACGGCCCGGTTATACCGAATCTTCGCGGGTCAGAAATATCCAGGCTTCTTACTCAAAAAAGCGCAACGAGAACTCGATGAATTCATTCATATTCTAGAGTCGGAAGGAGTCGTTGTTCGACGACCGGAAATGATTAAAGGTACAAAACGCTATAAAGCCCTTGATTGGTCGTCTAAAGGCTTTTGCACAGCCTGCCCCCGAGATGGGTTTATGGTGCTAGGGGATGAAATTATTGAAACCCCAATGGCTTGGCGCTGTCGCTATTTTGAGACGAGTGCTTACCGTCCTCTATTCAAGGAATATTTTTCTCAAGGGGCGCGTTGGACCTCAGCTCCAAAGCCAGAGTTGACAGATGATCTATATGACTATTCCTTTAAGCCCCCTGAAAAAGGAGAGCCGATTCGCTATGTCATCAATGAGTTTGAACCTGTCTTTGATGCCGCTGATTTTGTCCGCTGTGGTCGAGATTTATTTGTCACCCAAAGTAATGTCACCAATAAAGCTGGAATTACCTGGTTGAGAAGACATTTAGGCGATCGCTACCAAATCCATGAGATCGATAGCTCCTGCCCCACTCCCATGCATATTGACTCCACCTTTATTCCTTTGGCCCCGGGCAAAGCCTTGATTAATCCTGAATACATCGATGTCAATAAACTTCCTGAAGCCCTCAAAGATTGGGATATGCTGGTGCCGCCAGAACCCGATCCGATCAAAGGAGTTCCCTCTATGTGCAGCAAGTGGATCAGTCTCAATGTTTTAATGCTGGATGAAAAACGGGTGATCGTAGAAGAAGATCAAACCTCTTTGATCGCTGCCTTCAAAGATTGGGGATTTGAGCCCATTAAATGTCCCTTTATTAACTTTGCGCCTTTTGGCGGATCCTTCCACTGCGCTACCTTGGATATTCGCAGACGAGGTAAGTTGCAGTCTTATTGCTAGGGTTTCAGTCGTTCTCATTTTTGTTCACGTGCATATCCGCATTAGGATTGACCTTGCTTTCCCGGCAAGCTAACTCTTGCAGCAGATATCCCGATAAGTTGGCTAAGAACCAAAACATACCGCATAGATTAGTTAGTCTACTTGGCTAAGAGCCTCCAGTTGGTTATCTAAGCTATTGAGATAACTAGCATCATTCAGCGTGTCAGCAGATAGGCGGTTGGTCTGGACAGCAGCTTGGGCAACTTCCTGGGCACTAATGCGCCCAACCCGATAGTTTCGAACCAACTGGCTGGCAGCGGGAATACCCTCATTTGTAAACCAACCTTGGTAGGCCATATATGCCAAATTGAACGGAGAAAGTTGGCGAGTTGCGTGAGGTTGAGAGGTCATGGCCACCTTCACCAGTTTGCTAGCACCATTGGGGCCTTGGGTAATCACTTGGTGATGGGCTGGGACAGCAACTGCGGCAGTAGTACTGAAACCAACGGCGAGAAAAGCAAGACCAGCAAGTGTTTTTTGAGTTAAGGCTTTAAGGTTTTTCATTTGAATGATTCTCCAACTCGATGCTTTTAATCTACGAGAGGAGTCTGAAGCGGAGATGATGTGAATCTGTGTCAACTCCAGGAAGTTCCTGAACAACTCAGAAGAGTTGCCTGAGAAATCTGAGAATTTTATTTAGCCGCGAACAAAACAATAAGCACGACGACTGTTAGAAGGTTCACAAGCATATAGCTCCACTTCCATAAGTCCGAGATCAGCCCTAGAGATATTGCCTTGAAGAATAGACCGCTGGTCTAGGATGATTATCCTGCAAGCAAGAGAACGAGTGTAAACAAAACCACATTTCTCTAGAACAATTGTCCAAGAGTACCTGAAGAGGGATATTCACGACGATGAAGAATCTCATTAAAATCATCCCATTGTTGTTGTGTCCATTGACTACAGCTCATCGTTGCAGTTTGGACTTTCTCCATAAAAGGTTTGCGAATTCGCTCATATTGATGAAACGCATTGGCGATAGCACTATCCCGCTCCAAACCATTGTCTCGAATCAGCTTCGTGATGGCAGTAGCGATTACAGCCGCGTCCTCCAACCCTTGATTAGCTCCTTGAGCCAGAAAAGGGGGCATCCCATGGGCTGCATCCCCAACTAAAACAATGCGCCCATGACTCCAAGACGGTTGAGACTCTTTATGAGGAGTCACTGGATGGATGTAAAACGGACGATGAGAGAGTTGTTCCAGATTTGATAAACCGATTAGATCTGTAAATACCGACGGAAATTCAGCATTTTTCAACGCTTCTATTCCTAAGTCAAGAATTTCATTGGGTGGCTTATTTTGCCAGAATTCTGCACTGAAAGGAGCAATGAGGAAATAACTGACGGTGTTATTCGGCAACCGAATTAGCAGGACTCTAAGTAATCTAAAATCTGGATTTACCAGATTTTCAGAATCATTATAAATTGAGGTAATCCGTCCCCCTTGAATATATTTAGTATCTAATTGTTCAATAACTGCAGTCGGTACATTAGCAATTCTCGAACTAATTCCTGCAAAACCAGAATACTGAGGTTTCCCCCGTTCCTTTAATCTTTGATGGTCGTAAAGAACTTGCCGAATCGTTGAATTAATTCCATCTGCTGCGACCACTAACTTGGCGAAAAAAGATTGATGGTCAGATCCTTGAGCGTCTTGAGTCAATGCAGACAGATCTATAGTTGATTGCATCATTTCCCAATGGGCATATGGATTACTCGAGATCGTTGTATCCGTGATCGAATCGATACGCACCCAGCCAGTTTCCTCCTCAACATGAACACAGCGATGATTGGCTTGGACAATGTCTGGCGGAAGTAGGCTCCTCAAGAATGTTTGCAAGTTATACCAAGA
>CALDHF010000042.1 GCA_937941595.1 uncultured Acaryochloris sp.
TGGGGTACAGTACTTGGGCAGGATGGTGGCCTTGGGCCATTGCAGAACAAGAAGGTTTGTTTGAAAAAAATGGGGTCAACGTCGATTTGAAATGGTTTGATAATTACACCAATTCCATGGAGACCTTAGCCGCAGGGAAACTCGATGGTAATTGCCAAACCCTCAATGACACGATTGCCTTTGCTGGCAATGCCACCAAGGGGATGGTCGCTATTCTCGTCAACGATAACTCTGCCGGAAATGACAAAATCATTGTGACGGCTGATATCAATAGTGTTACGGACCTCAAGGGCAAGAAAGTGGCTGTAGAAGAAGGAGTCGTTGATGACTTCCTGCTGACCTTAGCCTTAGAGAAAGAAGGACTCAAGCGCAGTGATGTGCAGATTGTGCCCTTAGAAACGGGCGAGGCTGTTGCTGCTTTTGTTGCGGGTAAAACAGACGCAGTGGGTGCTTTCCCACCCTTTTGGCTGACTGCTCTGAAGCGAGAAGGCAGCAAAGAATTGATTTCTTCGGCTGATTTTCCCGGGGCAATTCCAGATTTGTTAGTCGTTACCCAGGACTTAATTGATAACCGTCCTGAGCAGGCCCAAGCCCTCGTCAATACCTGGTTTGATATTCGCGACTTCATGGAAAAAAACCCTGAAAAAGCCGATGAAATCATGGCTAAACGAGCTGATACTCCTTTAGAAGAAATGCAGAAATTCAAAGAGGGAACTCGCTTCTTCACGATAGAAGATAACCTAGAAGCGTTTAGCGAAGGGGAAGACATGAAGCATATGCCCTTTGCTGCCAAGGAAATGACCCAGTTCATGCTCGACAATAAATTTATCGATCAGAAACCTGACTTGACCAAAATTCTAGACGATAGCTTTGTGAAAGCCTATCAAGAAAAACAGGCTTAGCTGGCTGGAGTCAACCGATCTGGATGGGAACAAGGTTTGGTTCTATCTAGATCGGTATTCTTCTCAATTGTTCCTGACGCTTGTTCGACATGGCATCTCAGCATTCCCAGTCTCCTAACCGCTCCAAAATGGGCTATCGAGGCATCAGGCCTACAGTTTTGTGGCGTATCGGCGAAGATATCCCTTCCCAACTGAAATGGGTGCTGACGATCCTTTCGATTCTTTTGCCCGTGGGCATATGGTTCTTCTTAGCCTTTAGGGGTGCTAAGTTTATTCCCTGGCCTGGGGATGTGTGGACCTCTCTCCTCGACCTCTCTGGACAAGGGGTTTTGCAGAAGGATACCCTGGCAAGCTGTTTTCGGGTGGGCTGTGGGTTTTTGTTGGCGGCAGTCCTATCCGTGCCTATTGGGATTGCGATGGGCACCTTCGCTAGCATTCGGGCGTTGCTGGAGCCGATTATCGGCATTGTTCGCTATATGCCTGCGCCAGCCTTTATACCCCTGTTGATTCTGTATTTTGATGTGGGGGAACTCACTAAAATTATTCTGATTTTCATTGGCACTATTTTCTTCAACGTGTTGATGATTATGGATGCGGTCAAATTCGTCCCCAAAGAACTGATTGAAACAACCTATACCCTAGGAGGACTTCGCCATCAGGTGCTGTTCCAAGTCATAGTTCCCCATGTGATTCCTAATATTTTCGATGCGTTTCGAGTGAATATGGCGGCGTCGTGGAATCTGGTGGTCGTGGCTGAGTTAGTGAATGCCAACGAAGGATTGGGCAAACGCATCAGGCTGGCTCAGAGAACGTTGAGTACAGACCGAATCTTTGGCTACCTCATTGTTTTAGGGTTGATAGGATTTGCGATTGATATGTTCTTTCGACTCTTGCTCCGTATATTCTGTCGTTGGGCAGTCGATTAAGCCACTATGCATCTAGAAACTTCTAACCTCTACAAGCACTTTGCAACGCGTCAAGGCCAGCTTCTCGTCCTTAAAGATATCAACCTGCATGTTGAAACCGGAGAATTTGTCTGTGCTGTGGGAGCATCGGGCTCGGGAAAGACGACGCTATTGCGGTTGATTGCCGGGCTAGATACCCCCACCTCTGGCAAGATTACTGTCGATGGCAAGCTTGTGTTGGGGCCCGGAGCGGATCGGGGGATGGTCTTTCAGAGTTATACCCTCTATCCTTGGATGTCGGTTGCTAAAAATGTGGGATTTGGGTTGAAGTTGCAAGGCGTTGCCAAGCCTCAACGGGCTAAGCGTGTCGCTGAATACTTGGAGGTCGTGGGTCTTTCGCAGTTTGCCAAGGCTTACCCCCGGGAATTGTCTGGCGGCATGAAACAGCGCGTTGCGATTGCCCGAGCGTTGGCTTCTCGGCCCAAAATTCTGTTGATGGATGAGCCGTTTGGGGCTTTAGATGTCCAGACAAAAGAGACCATGCAAGAATTTTTGCTGGATTTATGGCGGCGGACGGGCACCAGCATTTTGATGATTACTCATGATGTTGAAGAGGCAATTTTTCTCTCCCAACGTATTTATGTCTTAACCTCGCGCCCTGGAGCCATACAACGGGAAATTCTGATCGATTTGCCGACTGAACGCACCTATTCCATTAAGCGTCAGCCCCAGTTCCAAGACTATAGGGATGAGATTATGAGTTTACTCCGCTCAAAACCAACTGTGGAAGTAGGCCAAAATCTTAACTAGACTGGCGCTCCAAGGTTGCCTCCATGGTATTGAGTAAATAATGATCACTCATCATGCCACTAGATAAGCGATAGCTGTTATCGGCGACGCGATGGATAGTTTCGAAGCCGGTGCGGCGGTTTTGATCGCCTAATACCCAAAATCGCTGCACAATAGATTCGGGACCTATCCAGCCTTCTCCTTCAACTTGGCCTAATTGACTATGCTTCAAGACATAGGTGTAGCGCTGGTCATGATTTCCGAGGCGGCCACGATACTGCATGATAATTGAAGATGTCCCTTGACGGGCTAGGGGGGAGTCTTCAGGGAATAACAACTTGGTAGCCATGGTGAACCAGCTATCACAATTCCAGGCCACTAGGGTGCGA
Organism: uncultured Acaryochloris sp.; assembly: GCA_937941595.1. Taxonomy (GTDB): domain Bacteria; phylum Cyanobacteriota; class Cyanobacteriia; order Thermosynechococcales; family Thermosynechococcaceae; genus Acaryochloris. The sequence goes on from CALDHF010000042.1 coordinate 2,986, forward strand.
CCACAAACGGCAATAGGGTCATGGTTGCGTTCCATCCATGTTCCTGTGAAGGTCCATCGACCTGCATCCATTAAAAAGGTGTGGGTCACAGTTGCAGTATCCTCCGAGGTAGTTAGACCAAATTCCCTGCGATATCTCCAAGAGCATGACTCAAGCCTGTTGCAAAAAGGTGAGTTTTTGCACTGACATGGGTTTACATCTGTAGGGATTTGCGATTCGGTAGGGAGAGTTTTTAGCCTGCTTTTAGAGTGCCCATCTGGTCTAGATTCTGGATCAAGCGGGATGCAGATCTCCTAGCAATACAGGGTGTGGGGCACCTGTGACTGTAGGCACATTGCCGGGGATCTGATGATGACGCCAGTAGGCGAGGACTGCGAATGCGATCGCTTCTTTGGCATCGGAACTCACACCTAAATTATCCGTGGTCATCACTTGGCTGGCTCCCAATCGCGTTTGCAGACAGTGACGTAAATAGCCATTGTGACTCCCGCCCCCACAGAGCACCACTTGATCGGGAGAGTGGGGTAAAAACTGGTCGTAGTTGTAAACAATGGAGGCAGCGGTGAAATCCGTTAGGGTCGCTAACGTATCGGCTGGACTGAGCTGATAAGGTGCTGCCGTTTGCAAACACACCTGTAAATACTCAGGGCTAAATAATTCCCGACCCGTAGATTTGGGGGGAGTGTCTTGGAAAAACGGATGTTTTAGCCATTCGGCAATTAAGGGTTGGCAGGGCATGCCTTGAGCCGCCCAAGCGCCGTCGGCATCATAGGTGAGTTCACCGTTTGAGAATTGGGTCACTGCCAAATCCATCAATACATTTCCAGGTCCGGTATCCCATCCTTTCACACCGACTCCTAACTGATCGGATGTGGTTAAGGGGGGTAAATAGGTGACGTTGCCGATGCCCCCAATATTTTGGACACAGCGATAAAACTCAGGATGGCTGAGCAAACAGACGTCCAGCTTGGAGACGAGGGGTGCACCCTGGCCGCCAGTAGCCATATCGGCCACTCGGAAATTACTGACTGTACTCGTCTGAGTCTGGTGGGCAATCGCAGCCCCACGCCCCAGTTGTAGGGTATAACCCAGGTTGTTTTGAGGAGGGCGATGGAAGACGGTTTGACCGTGGGAGCCAATCAAGTCGGCTGTTGGCGAATACTCGGTTTGAATCGACTGGGCAGCCTGGGCGAATTGGGTTGCGATCGCATCATCCAATACCGCCAATGCCTCTATACTTAATGGTGCTCCCGCGCAGACCGCCAGAATTTGATCTCTAAGGGCATCGGGATAGGGATAGGTCTGCGATGCCATCAAATTGACCTGCAAATCCAGTTCCCGTCCTGAGATATCTACTAGGGCGGCATCAATGCCATCTACAGAAGTGCCACTCATTAAGCCAATTACTCGCATGGTTATTTTTCTCCCAAGGATCTGAGAACTTTGAGCACGTTGTTATAGCTATCGGTACGACCCTGTTGGGCATAGAAATCGGCCGCTTGCTTGAGGTCAGTGATGCCCTTTTGACGCTGGTCGAGTTCGATAAAAATCAATCCCCGTTTATAGTAATCTTCCGCTGCATCCGATTTGAGACGAAGGGCTTGATTGAGGTCCGTGATCGCCCCGTCTAGGTCCTTGAGCTGAACTTTGGCACTGGCCCGGTTGGAGAAAGCCGCTTGACTGCGGATCTCGCTATTGCGGTCTGCGTTGATTTGAATGGTGCGGCTATAGTCTTGAATGGCCCCTTCAAAATCTTGGGCCCGTAGGCGGATATTGCCTCGTTCGGTGTATAGGGCAGCACTATTGGAATTAATCTCTAAGCCTTTGTTGCAATCCACCAGTGCCTTCTCCATATTGTTGAGGGCAAACAAGGTGGCACAACGATTATTCAGCACAAATGGATCGTTCGGGTTCACGGTCAGGGCGCGATCATAATCCTCTAGGGCTTTGTTGAGATCGGGCTGATTGGTTTGATAAGCCCGAAGCTCGCCTCTAAGTATCAAAGCGATGGTGGAATTCTTATTGATGGTTAGGGCTTGGTCTAGGGTCCTAATCGCTTTGGCTTTGTTTCCCTGCTCGTAGTAGATGGCCCCGAGATTGATATGGGCACGGACGCTTTGAGGGTTAATGATCAGGGCTTGATTGTAGTCAGCAATCGCCTCGTTTTTCAGGTTTAACCGTGATTTAGCATAGCCCCGGGTGTTGTAGTCTCTAGCCGTTACCACCGGGATGTCTAGGGCCTGCTGCCAATCCTGTTTGGCCCCGTCTTGATCCCCGAGTTCCGAGCGGCGATTGCCGCGATCGACATGGGCCGAGAGGAGGCTTGGATCGGCTTTAATCGCTTTATCTAGCAGTTCGATGGCGGCTTTGGGATCCCCTTGAACATAAAAGAGGCTGGCAAGATTGGTATAGGCGCGGGCATAGTTAGACCGTAGACGAATGGCTTGGCGATAATCTGCGATCGCGGCCTCGTATTGCCCAATTTCTGTCTTGGCATCACCCCGATGGTTATAGGCTTCAGCGTTTTTGGGATCAAGGTCTAGGGCCTGATCGTAATCTGCGATCGCAGCCTGATAATCTCCCACCTGAAAATGAACTTCTCCCCGTTCGCGATAGGCATCAGCCGTTTGGGCGTCTTGGTCTACCAGGGTATCGAACTGAGAGATCGCCTCTGAATAGTTGCCCATCTCGGTATAGGTTTCACCTAATTTGAGTGAGGCTTCTGGGTAATCGGTTTTGAGGTCCAGGGCCTGCTGGAATTGGTCAACTGCCTCCGGCCAATCCCCTCTGTCTGCGGCCTGTTCGCCCCAAAAATAGTGGAGCTGGGGGCGAAACAGGAAGAAGAGGCTCGTGATTGCGATCGCAACGCCACTCCCGACTCCCACCATCAGCCGGATCTGTTTTTTCGAAAGCCTCAGGGCAGGTCCTGGAGATGAGGGTTGAGATGGAGAAGGAGGAGGAGAAAGATCTTTCTGGGCAGATGGAGACAACACCGTGGACGTATTGGTCTTAGCCACAGACTGCAAGGCCGTGTGCATCGCAACGACACTGGCAAACCGATGTCGAGGATGGGGTTTGATCACCTGATCTAGTAAACTGCGAAATCGGGGGCTGAGCTGGGGACAGTCCTGGTGCCATAGCAGCCGTCCCGAGGCACTATCTGTTTCAAAGCGTTCAGGGAGTTTCCCCGTCAGCAAATAGATCGCCGTTAACCCCAAACTATAGAGATCGCTGGCAAACGTGGGTCTCCCGGCAGCTTGCTCGCGGGGCATAAAGCCCAGAGTCCCAATCACAATCGAACGGCTGGGGTTGCCCTCCGCATTAAGCTGAGTCGCCATCACTTCTTTGACGGCCCCAAAATCAATTAGGCAAGGTTGTTGGTCTGCGGCTCTGACGATAATGTTGTCCGGCTTAATATCCCGATGGATGATGTTGTGATCATGAATGTACTTGAGAACATTCAAAATTTGATAGAGCAGCTTAATCACCTCTGCTTCCGGCAGGAGGCCCTGGGTTTTGACAATCTCTGCGAGAGTTTGTCCCTCAATCCATTCCTGAACAAGATGGAACTGGCCTTCGTCTTCAAAATAGCCAAATAAATCAGGAATTTGAGGGTGCCCCTCACCGATTCGCTCTAGGATCACCGCCTCTCGCTGGAATCGCTCCAGCACTATTTTCTGAATCCGATCGTTGTCGAGGATGGGTTTGAGCTGTTTGATCACACAGCGTCGCCGGGATGGCAGTTGCACATCTTCGGCTAAAAACGTTTTACCAAACCCGCCCTCATTTAGAGATTGGAGAATGCGATAGCGGCCGTTAACAAGTCCTGCCATTTAGTCTGCTGGATCGCCCTGTAAGGGTTGATAGGAGGAATATAAATTATGAAAGATCATGCCGATAGGTTAACCTGCAATCGCTTCTGTTGACGTAGATAGCCATGCAACAGTTCAGCATCCATTCCATGCAGCATCAGTCGGAAGCCTGCATGCAAGGTAATTAAGGGAATACAAGGATGGCGATTATTGACCAAACTTAAAGCCATAGGATCCTTCAGTAGTTTGCTGATATAGATCGCAATGGTTTCATCAAGCTGTAAAGAATTGGTGGCCCGCCAAAAATCGTGGTCAGACAGAAACATTGCATAGACGGGAGTATAGGCCTCAATTGCAGACTGCAAATCTACAAAATTACACCAGCGTTGCCGCCCCAGATTTAGCTCAAACTCCCCATCCGTAATGGCATCAAAATTGAGGTGTGCCGGGGCTTGCAAGGTGCGATGCTCAGCCTGCAAGGTTTGATTGAGCTCAATAATGAAGTTATAAATGTTCAAATCATGAATCAAAAAGGTATCGTTCTTTAGATCCTCCAGGCAGGTGGGGCGCAACGGTTGGGTAGACGTAATCTCAACCTCGGCATTATCCGCAATAAAATTCAAAATTTCGGTGCCAATCGTAAAGTGCCGCAGAATTAAATAGTTACTATCTGCCGTTACCAAATATTTCAGGCCCCAATAAATAAACTGGTGCAACAGCTTGGAAGAGCTTAACCAGGCTGGAATCACTAACCGTAAGAGCTTGACAACCATAATCATCAGCTTGGCAACCGGACGGATAATCGGCAGCAAAATCTGGCGTGATCGACTGTTATGGCCGCGCAATAAGGCCCGCTTCGCTTCATCATGCAAAGGTAAGCTGCTATCTAGATAGAGGGCTAGCCAAGGATTGGGGTCTTTAATATTAATGATTTGGTGATCAAAATCGGCCTGCCAACCCATCAATAGTGTCCTAGTTCTTCTAGCTGTAAGAGATATAAACGAGCGGTGACTTTGGCGGTTCGCACAATCGCCTCATCCATTCCTGTTATATCCAAAATTGAGCTGGATAGCAGGTCCTCCAATTCCTGAAGATGATCTTCGTCATGGGTGCCATGGTAACGATAGAACTCTAGCTGCTCCGGTTGCGTGATCAAGGGGTTGTCCTGTAATGCCTGGGCAAAGGTTTGGGCAAAGCGCTTGCCTAAGCCCTCGATGATAAACATGGCCCCTAATAAATCGAAGGGGTTGGGTTGAGAGGCTCGGTGATACATCCAGGCCGAGAGGGCTTCTGAACCAATATTTTTACGAGCGCTGATCAACTCCGGTTTGTGGCCCCCAGAGGCCAAATAGCCTGTCTCTAGCATTTGATAGTCTAGATGTTCTGTGGCTGCATGGCGGATAAAGATAGAGCGTTGGTCCAAATAGGGGGCTGTAATCGATGAGGCAGCCCGGCTAATCCACCCACTGCCTTCGACGACTTGGTGATAATGATCCCTAAGGAGGATGCGATAGTCCGCGAGCCGCAGCTGTTGCTGCATGGCGCGGGCCACAATGGGCACTTTTAACAGTTGACTTTCAAAATCAGCCCAAACCATGGTCAACTGGCGCAGGACTTGTTGGGTTTGGGCTGGATTTTGCTGCTGACGAGGTTGAG
>CALDHF010000043.1 GCA_937941595.1 uncultured Acaryochloris sp.
AAACCGCTCAGGGCAGTCGTAAAGGGCTGCTCTTGCTGAGAACGAACAGACTGTAATGCTAACTTCTTCTCTAATGCCACTTCGTTCTCAGGGAAAGCAGGATGTTGCAACAGCTCCGCAGCCAATCCCAAAATGCCTAAAAAATCATGGGAAACAGTTTTCAAACTCAACAAAAAATAGTCAGGTGCTCGTTCAACCCCTAAACTTGCCCCTACAGATTCCACCTGTTCAGCAATCTCTAAAGACGAGAAATGCGCAGTCCCTTTCGTCAAAGTTGCGGCCATCAAATAGGCTAAGCCACTTTGACCAAGCCCTTCGCAAATACTCCCTGCTCCAACAAAAATTCGAGCCGAAATAATATCAGCAATCTGATTCTCAGTGACTAAAACCACCAGCCCATTGGCTAAAACAAATTTCTGACATCGTAACCCTGAAGTGACTTGAACCGTTGTCGTTAAAAATTGACTAGACACAGATATCGATCATTAAGTTTGGCAATTGGGGATGAAACCCTGAACATCAAAGCTTAACCCTGCGAGGGTTGCAATGTTGTTACAGCATAATGGCTTGGAGAAAGATAGCTTTGGGCAAGGGACTGTAACTGTTGAGGCTCCAAATCTTGAATGAGTTGAGGGTAGGACATTGCTTGTTTCAGCTCACCCAATGCATCGTAGTAGCCATATAGGCCCGCCAACTGATTCACCGTTTCTGTACCAAAAATATAATCATTCACTACCAGCTGTTGACATCGATCTAACTCTTCATCGGATATGCAAGTTGTCCCTAATTGATAGATATGATCACAAATTAAGGTTTCAACCACCTCCAGGTAGTCAGCATCTAAGCCAACAGAAATTGTGAAACAACCACCCTCTCTCTGCAAGAGAAATTCACTATGAATATTTTGAATCCAGCCTCTATGCTCTAATAAATCTGTGATCAAACGCGATGTTCGTCCGCCAGTCAGCAAGACAGACAGAAGATCTAATCCATACCCTTGTTCAGCAATACCAGTCCTAGGCCCTAACCAAGCCATCATCAATCGAGCTTGTCCTAAATTTGGGGCTTCTAGAGCACAATGCTCCCTTTGAGAAGGCAAGGCAGGTTGCGGCCAAGTCACTGGATAACGATCAATATCTGAAGGCCCATGAAAATATTGTTCCACTAATCCTAAAGCTCGTTCATGAGTCAAATCCCCAACCATCACAATCGTCATATTCTCAGGACAGTATTGCTGATGGTGAAACGCCCGAATATTGGCAGCAGACATCTGCACAGACAAGTCGGGAAAACCCAGAACGGGTCGTCCATAAGGATGTTCGGAGAAGAGCGCATGGCGAACAGATTGATAGACCACCCAATCGGGATTATCATAAGCCTGCTCTATCTCCGCCAGCACTACCTCCCGTTCTCGTTCGACTTCTGATGTCGGAATTGCTGCATTCATAATCAAGTCAACGAAATGAGAAAAGATCTCCTCAATATCATCCACAACAGCCACCACATAATAATGAGCGTAATCATGACCTGTCGCCGCATTAACTACGCTTCCATTCCTCTCTAAAAGAACATCAAATTCTCGTGGAGATAAAGTATCTGTCCCCTTAAAAATCATATGTTCTAAGAAATGAGCTAAACCGGGAACCGAATTGGGTTCGGCAACAACACCGGCCTTGACCCAAATATCTATAGCAACAACCGGGACCTGAGGAATTTGCTGGTGAATAACCGTTAATCCATTATCCCAATGAGTTACATTCACTGGATAGCGTTGGTTGCATGTTCCAATCTGCTCTCGGTAACGCCCTACATGAGTTCGATTTTGATTAAACCCCATCAACGAAGATCTGAGAATTTCGAGACAACAGAATGTACGCTGATATTACTGATCGTTTCTTACAGTGAGCACTAAATCCCTACAGTGGAGAGAACCAAAGTCTTTTGAGCCATCTGTTCACGGACGAACTATTGAATACACTGAAAGTTGATCCCAGTCATCAGTTCAGTCTACAAGATGGTGGAAAGCCCAACCCCTAAACTCATGCAAACCTTCATACTTCTAGAATGCGAGACCTAATTTAGATGTCGAACACTTTCACCGTTAAGGTACCCGCTACAACCGCTAATATTGGGCCAGGTTTCGATTGTTTAGGTGCAGCCCTAACACTCTATAACCACTTTCAATTCACACCGCTTTCCCAAAATTCTGAGCAGCTCGTTATTCATGCCAGTGGGCCAGGAGCTAACCAACTCCCTACGGATGCCAATAATTTGGTTTATCGTGCATTTGTCACACTCTATCAGACTCTCCAGCAAGAGCCGCCTCCCGTACAAATTGATATTCATTTACAAATTCCCCAAGCACGGGGACTCGGAAGCTCTGCAACAGCTATCGTTGCTGGATTAATTGGTGCTAATCAATTAGCCAACCATCCCTTAAAACAATCAGCATTATTGAAATTAGCTATTGAGTTAGAAGGTCACCCTGACAATGTGGTTCCAGCCATGATGGGTGGCTGTTGTTTAGCCGCCAAGGGCCAAAATTCTAAACAATGGGAAATTTGTCAGATAAATTGGTCTCAAGATGTTATTCCCATTGTGGCTGTGCCAGATTTCGAGTTAAAAACAGATCTTGCCCGTAATGTCTTACCCAAAACCTGTAGCTATGATGATGCAATATTCAATACAGCTCATCTTGGGTTACTGATTAAAGGCTTAGAGCAAGCAAAGCCTATACTCCTAAGGGCAGCTTTGCAAGACAAACTCCATCAACCCTATCGTCAAAAACTTATCCCTGGCTTTTCTGAAGTCTACGAATCAGCGATAAACGCTGGTGCCCATGGCTTGGTGATCAGTGGTGCTGGTCCAACATTATTGGTACTGAGTGATGTCCAACATACAGATCAGATCACCAATACGTTACACAATCGATGGCAAGAGATAGGAATCCGTGCAGAAATATTGACCCTCAAGATCGACAGGCAAGGAGCTATTGTTCAGAAAGGGGATTGATCAAAATTCTCGAGAAGTCAAAAAACCTATGCATATTAGCGTGAGTACTTCTACTCAAGTTAGACTAACTCGTCCCGATCCTAGATGTTAATTTCTGACACCATTAGCAACTACCCCTAAGATTGGGATCTGAGCCATTTCCAACATGCGAATACTCTCTTTCAGCAGACTTCTCGGAACATTGCCCAACTGAGCAACAATCATCAAACCATCTGTTTGCGGAGCAATAATAGTTGGATCGGCAAGATTTAAAGGTGGACAATCGTAGATAACCAAATCAAATTGCTCATCAAAAACTCCCATGAGCTTTTGCATCTTTTGAGAAGCTAAAATGCGGGTTGGATCTGACGGCAACATGCCAGCCGTGAGCACATAGAAGTTCTCAGTTCCTTTAAGCGGATGAATAGTAGATTGCAGATTGCCTTCAGTAGCCATCAAATCGCTCAGGCCTGGACTGTTAGGCAAATTTAATATTCGGCTCAGCTTGGGTGCTCGCAAATCTGCATCAACGAGAAGCACTCTCCTCCCCATAGCTGCAGCGGCTTGAGCAAGGTGAAGAGATGTTGTTGTCTTACCTTCTTGCGGTGAACAAGACGAAATAACTAACGAAGAAACAGGAAGGTCAGGATTTAAAAGATGGAGCTGCGAATAAAGGGATCGAAACGCTTCTAAAAATGGAGAGAAAGAATATTCAGATGTTTTTCTATTGGCTAAACTACTCAAGTTTGACAAAGAGAACGGTTCACTGCTCAATAAGGATCCAGGTTGTTCGCTTGTTTCAAGAATAGGGCCATTTTCATCCTGAAGAAAGTCACTTTCTGAAGAAAAGAAAGGAGATTCTTCAAGCTGCTTGCGTAGGGGGATGATACCTAGTATTGGCCTATTCAACTCTGAACGGAGATCTTGTAGGGAATGTATAGCATCGTTTGTTTTATCCAATAAAATGGCAATGCCGATTCCTAAGAGCAACCCTAATACTGTTCCTAAAGCCAAATCACGAGATAGGCTAGCACTGCTAACTTCCGATATAGAAGGCTCGCCCAGCAACTCCCAGGGGACTTCGTTGCGGGCAGCATTAATCGAAAGTTCTTCCTTCTTTTCTAGGAATTTGCGGTACGTATCATTAGCGATTTGTAGTTTTCGCTGTAAATTCTCATATTGCCGGGTAATGGCTGGTAATTGCCCCATCCTTTGCTTAAGAGATTGCTGTGCGCCGAGAATACCCTGTCTTTTGGCTTCTAGGACTTGCAATTGTATGGCGGCATCAACAAATTGTTTGCTCAATCCCTGACGCAAAGAGTTTTGATAAGGCAAGGCTGTAGCATCAGGGATATTCTTCGATAAACTCCCCCCCAAACTATTATTTGCAGCTTGATTGATGAGAGGTAAAAGCTTGTCTCGTTGTGCTCTCAAAGCAACAACTTCGGGATGGTTGCTGGTCAATTCAGATGACTTAAGGGCCAACCTAGATTCGATGTCTTGAAACTGGGTCCTTAGTTTTTGGTAACTAGGGGATTCGGTCAAGACTGATGCAGCTTCAGCACTTTCGGGAGAGAGCTGCAATTGCTTTTGTAGCGATGTGTACAACTGTCTAGTCTGCATCAACTGAATCTGATTTTCTGCCAATTGTCCTTGGATGGAGCCAGCTTGGTTCGATACTTGACCGCTGAAGGTGGCAGGATCGATCAGTTGGTATTGTTCTCGAAAACGCTGTAAAAGTTTTTCAGACTCACGAACCTGACCTTCAACTCTAAGGGCTTGAGTTTCAACAAATTGCAATGCTCGTCGTAAATTCGTTTGTCTTTCGTTGAGGCTGTAGTTTTTATATTGTTTAGAGACAACATCCAAAATATCTTTAGCAGAGTCAGGATCCCCAGCTGTTAATGAAACTGATAAGATTTTCGTCTCGTCATATCTCTCTATCTTCAGTTGCTCGGCTAGTCCTTGGTAAGTTAGATCAGGATACTTACTCTGCAAACGGCCTACGATAGGTTCTAATATTTGGGGACTTAAAAGGATTTCAATTTGCGTAGGGTAATCTAAAACCGTATTTGATGCTTGGGCATTTCCTAAGTCCTGACTTTCAATCGAAGGATTAGAACCGCTAATTGCTGAAACCACCTCACTTTCTGCCGTGACTGGCTCAATTAATATGCGAAATTGACCTTCATAGCTGGATGGTCGAGTACGACTCCAGTAGAGAGTTGAGACGGCAACGACAGCAGTAACAAAAAAGACGACTGGGAGGCGACGACGAACTGCCCCAAATAATTGGCCAAGATTTAGTCCCCCTTCATCTTCTGCTCCTGCTTGAAAGGCTTGGGGAAGCACAGTCAAGGTTGGAGAAGGAGACTCTTTTACGCTTTCTAAGCGTTGTAATCTCGTCGTTTTTGAATTAGGGCTAGGTTTCATCGCCTTATTTTAGGTTAGAGGGACTTGTACTTTAGTGAAGTTGGCCCTTTTGTGAAGAACTGAGATTTAAAAAGGACGCGAATGCCGACGAAATAATAAACGAATGCATATATACGTACCTTTAGCATAGCTTGATTGTGAAGAAAGATAATTGATTCAGATCACAACTAAGAAAGGTCTAGCTCTATTAACCGCATTTGTATGAAAGATAAATTTCAAGAATTAGAGAATCATAAGTTTGTGCATATGAGTGTCTGACATCCAAATGGAGACTTTGAGG
>CALDHF010000044.1 GCA_937941595.1 uncultured Acaryochloris sp.
GAAGCCCCCTTATCGCCTGCCGAGCTTCAGCAGGCTAAGGATTCCATCCTCAATTCCTTTGTCTTTAACTTCCAAGATCCAGCCCAAACCTTGTCTCGTTTGATGCGATATGAGTATTTTGGGTATCCCGATGATTTTATCTTTCGTTATCAGCGTGCCGTCAAGTCTATGACGGCTGCTAAGGTTCAGGCCGCTGCCCAAAAATATCTCCAGCCGGAGCAGATTGTGACATTGGTGGTTGGCAATCAAAAAGCGATTCAACCCCCACTGGAAGAGTTAGGGACAAAGGTCACTCCCATCGATATCACGATTCCTCAACCTCAACAACCTGTGCCTTCTTAATTCGGGGGACTCTGGCGAGTGGTTTGACTCGTCGGACCTACTGGGCTTCAAGCTGAAGATACCCAGCAGAAACGAAGCTAGGGGAGAACAGACTTAGGGTTATCAAAACTACTACCCTGTTCCTGTTCTCCCCTAGCTTCTGCAATGAACTTATGACTCGTTACTGGCCGACGGAATCAGGCAAGCTAATTCTCAGGGGCAGGATCCGCTTCACTGACCGTACTCGCGTCAGCAGATTCATCGGAGTCGGCTGCTGCGTCTGTAGCTTCGGTGGTTTCGGCCGCAGCTTCTGTTGTCTCAGTTACCGCTTCTGTTGTCTCAGCTACAGCAGTTTCTGTACCTTCACCTTCTGAGGTGGCTTCTTCTGGTACTTCTACGGGTTCTGGTTCTTCTACCTTCGCTGATGGCTTAGGACCTCGCATGAGGGCAAGGGGAACAGCGGGCTTTTTCCTTTCCTTATTGTCTCGACCTTTTCCTCGTCCACCTTTGCGGGCTTTCTGATCACGGCCTTGACCGCCTTCTGGCTGGCCTTCAGTTTGGGCACGCTTTTGTAATTCAGACTTTTTGATCGGTCGGTCAACCATTGTTCAACTAGGATAGGTGTAACTTGCAGATCCTACCTCGAAAGCTGACGTTCCTGGTAAGGGATATGCTGGTCACTCCAAGAACGACCCGATGCTGACTCTAGAATAGCCATGTTAGATTCAAAATAAGTTTCTTCCCTGGAGTGGCAAATGGCGACACCTCAAGTTTCAAGTCAACAGGCGAGCCATAGCCAAACCGCTGCGCTCAAGCAGCCCATCGTGTTTTTTGATGGAGACTGTGTGATGTGTAATGGCTTTGTCGATATCCTGCTGGAAGTAGACCCTGCTGCTACGATTCTGATTGCCCCCTTGCAAGGCCAAACAGCCCGCCAGTGTCTGCCCCCTTTACCCACGGATCGAGCAGACTGGTCTATTTACTATCAAGACGAGCATGATTTGTATGAGCAGTCCGATGCATTTATTCAGGTCTGTAAGCGTTTGGGTGGGGGTTGGTCAGTGTTCAGAGGCATTGGCCTGATGCCGAGACCGATTCGCGATCGCATATACCGAATCATTGCCCGCAATCGCTATCGACTGTTCGGACGGCGGGCCACCTGCCGCTTGCCTAGTGAAATGGAACAGGATCGATTTTTACCCTAAGATACAATCCACCTAACCATGGCAAATGTTGCACCTTGTGGCTTTAAGCGGCAGCGCCAGGTATATAGGTTTTGCTTAGCGGGAGGCTTTCTTGGGTTTGGCCTTGAGTTCCGCGGGATGACTGGGAGGAATACCCTCCACACTAATTAGGGTTTCCAAAACTGATTTCACCACCGGAGCTGCCACCGTTGATCCATAGGCGTTGCCACCTTGGGGTTCATCCACCACTGCTAACACCACATATTTAGGTGATTCCAAGGGAAATGACGCCACAAAGCTGGTAATTCGAGCGTTGCTATAGGTACCGCTATCCGCTTTTTGGGCTGTCCCGGTTTTTCCGCCTAGGCGATAGCCAGGAATTTTGGCAGGTTTGCCCGTCCCGTTTTGGACGACGCTGCCCATCATGGTCCGCACCTGAGCCGTTGTCTCTTCAGAAAAAATGCGGCGGGGTTGGATCAGATTTAAGCCCTTGGTTTTTTTACCGTCTGGGTTGTAGAGTCCATCGGCAACATGAGGGGTGACGAGCTTGCCGCCATTGGCGAGGGCAGCGTGAAGCTGGGCCATTTGGATCGGAGTAACGGAGAAACCTTGGCCAAAGGCGGCTGTCGCCGCTTCAATGGGATAGTCCAGAAACTGCTGCTTGTCCTTGAACTGGCCGGGAGTTTCAAAGGGAAGATCGGTGCCCGTAATTTGGCCAATGCCAATTTTCTTGAGGTAGTTGTAAAAGGGAGATCGCTCCATGCGCTGCATAACGTGGACCATACCAACGTTACTGGAATATTCCAGAATGCCAGTGACGCTCAAGTTGCCATGGCCGGAATTGTCGGAATTATTGATGGGCCAGCCCCCCACCGAAATTTTGCCGCTATCGTGAAAGACGCTATCGGGTTGAATGGCTTTGGATTCTAATGCGATCGCAATATTGATCGGCTTAAACGTAGAGCCTGGTTCGTAGAGATCGGAAACCGCCCAATTCTTAAATAGCTCGGTATTGGATTCAAAATAGCGTTGGGGATTGAACGACGGTTCAGATGCTAAAGCTGCTAAAGAGCCATCATGCACATCCATGACAATGACGGTCCCCCGCTTGGCCCTGAATTTGGCCATCTGTTTATGGAGGGCTTGTCGGGCCGATCGTTGCAGTCGAGTGTCTAAGGTCAATTGCAGGGTGAGATCATTGGCATTGAGGGGTTCTAGGGGAAATTTATCCGGCAGCAGTTTACCCTGGCCATCACGAGCGACCTTCAAGGGAATGGGGTTGCCCTTTAATAGAGTTTGTTGGCTATATTCAATCCCGGATTGACCTTGGTTCTCAGTATTGACATAACCTACTAGCCCCGATGTTAGAGCAGCTTGAGGATAGACGCGCTGCCATTCTCGCGTGACTTCTAAACCGTCAAGGTACAAGTCCTTAACTTGATCGGCCTCAGCTTCCGAGAGCCGATAACCGATGGGAATACCACTGTCCCCTGTCTTAAACAGACTCACGAGTTTGTCCGGTGAGTAGTCCTTAAGGATAGGAGCTAGAGATTGCGCAATGCCGTCCGGTTGTTGTTGGAACAGAAAGGGATGGGCAAATAGCCGAAAGACAGGCTCGTCCTTAGCGAGGACATTGCCTCTGCGATCGACAATGGGATAGCGGAAAGTGCGTTGGGGTAAGGTACCTAATTGCTGATCCTGGGCTTTGGTTTTTAAGAAAGGGGCTGCACTCACCTGCAAATAAATTAAGCGTGCCAATAGCCCGATCAGGCCCCCAAAAAGCGCCAGCCAAACGAGAAAGAGTCTTAACCGTTGATCGGCAACCTTTTGAGATTCTTTCGTTTTGATTCGGGATTTAATCGCTGCCCGACGAGTTTTGGAGGGAGAGGAAGGAGCTGGCATACAGGTGCAATGAGGATGAGTTTAATAGCCAACAGGGGCTACATCAGTCTGGGTGATCTGGGTGGGTTGAGGGGGAGCGGGTTGAGCTGGACGGGCAGGGGCAGGTTTCAGAAATAGAGTGGTTTTAGAGCTTTTGGGGACAAAACCTGTCGGATTATTCTCCAGGTTTTCAGAGATTTCGTATTTACGCTCTTCGCTGCGGGTCAGCCAGGTGCGTTCGTCTTGCTGTAATTGTTCTAGCTTTGAATAGTGAGTTCCCCAGGCGTCTTGGGTATTTACCCGCCAGGCATAAAGGGGCAAAACACCCATAACCAAGAACAACAGCACGGGGGTTGAGAGTTTACGAATGGCCATTAAGAGAATCAACCAGTTGGGAAATTGAGGAGTAACTGGTTCGATGAGGCCGAGAGGACGTTGGGATTGAGGAGGACGTTGGGACCGAAGAGGAGGTTGGGAGCGAGAAGGACGTTGGAGGGCTACGGGTCTAGGTGTAGGGACGACTGATCTAGGGGCTGGACGATGAGGTGCAGCAGCCCTCTTGGAGAACACAGGGACAACTTTTGGTCTGCTAGCAACGGCCATAGTCTACTCCTCAAGCCCAGGAAAATGCTTCGTTATCAGGTTTAAAACCTTGATTTTGGGGCAATTTAAATGATTGCCACATGCATTATAAATGCATAAATTCACGAAAGTTTCCAGAACACTTATCTTTTGTTCATATCCTTGCCGAGGATGGTATGAAAAGATTTAGGCAATAGGGTTTCCACCGTTGACGGATGATCCGCATTTTACTCGGGGTGCAAAATAAATCTGTGTTAGGTCGGAGCAGCTAGATCGTTGCGTTCCGCAATGCGCAGTTTGGCGGAGCGGGCTCGGGAGTTTTCGGCTTTCTCTTGGTCTGAAGCAATCAGGGGCTTTTTTGTGATCACTGTTAGCAAGGGGTTGTCTCGAAAATGGAGTTTGACAATTCGATCTTCAAGGCTATGAAAACTAATAATGCTGATTCTACCGCCAGGTTTAAGCCAGTTGGGGGCTGTCTCAATAAACTGTTCTAAGACCTGCAATTCTTGATTGACTGCGATCCGAAGGGCTTGAAAGACTCGGGTGGCGGGGTGGATTCTGCGGTGGCGCCGCCCTTTTTGTTTGGGGTTGGACAGGGCCGCAGCCACGACTTGAGCCAGGGCAGTGGTGGTGTGGATGGGACGTCTAGCGACAATTTTGCGGGCAATCCGCCGAGAAAACCGTTCTTCTCCGTAGTGGTAAAAAATATCGGCGAGGTCCCGTTCACTGTAAGTGTTGATCAGGTCTGCTGCTGTTAGATCTTGGCTTTGATCCATGCGCATATCTAGATCGGCCTCATGCCGAAAACTAAATCCTCGTTCCGGTTGATCCAGTTGGGCTGAACTCACGCCTAAATCAGCAATGATGCCGTCAAATCGACGGTCCCCCGGATCGTAGGTGGAAAAGTTGCTGTGCTGGAACTGGATGCGATCGCAATAGTGTTGCAATCGAGTTTGGGCTGCCTGCAAGGCTTGAGTATCCTGGTCAATGGCAGTGACATGGGTCTGGGGAAACGTCTCCAAGATTAGGGCGCTATGGCCCCCCCCACCGACCGTGGCATCTAAATAACAGCCTTGATCATGAATAGACAGCCCTTGGATCAGTGCATGACTGAGGACGGGGATATGGTGAAAGGCTGATGGTTGTGCGTCCATAACGGGTTGCGAGTGGGAGGACTTGGAATTGAGGCAATCTTGCATAGTCCACCCTTCTGGATCATTTTACAAATCCCTGAGGGATAAAGGCTCCAGATCTAGGCCTATTCTAGAGGTTGATCTGGGTAGACTCCGATCACGCAGGCCCTAAAATTATTTGGTGATAGAATAATTTTGTTTTGCGCATTTATGAACTGGGCTAAGCCCTTTTTCCTAGGAGATATGAAAATCCATGACAATTAGAAACGGTAAAGCTCAAGCTGGAGGATTTCTCAAAGACTTTAGCGATTTCCTGATGAAAGGTAATGTTGTCGACCTTGCCGTTGCCGTTGTGATTGGTGGGGCGTTCGGCAAGATCGTAACGTCTTTGATTGAAGACATTATTACGCCAGCCCTCTTAAATCCTGCGATGAAAAAAGCAGGGGTAGACGAGTTATCCAAGCTCTCTATGAACGGCATTAAGTATGGTTCGTTTCTAGCGGCGGTCTTGAATTTTATCGTGATTGCTTTCGTAATCTTCCTGCTGATTCGAGCTATTGAAAAAGCGCGCAAGAAAATGCAGCGAAAACAAGAAATGGCCGAAGAGATGCAGACCGATCCAGTTGTAGAGGTTAATGAGCGGTTGATTAGCTCAGTAGATCGCCTCAACCAAACTCTGGCTGAGCGGAACTAATCTTGAGGCTGCAATTTTGTGGATTCCCCTAGGTCTGGAGACCATGGGGATTGTCTATCTCTACGGGGACGGGTCAGGTGGTTAAAGATCATCTGACCGATGGCCCGGATTAAATTCCCTTCTAGCTCTTGAAATAAGCCCATGTTGAGCTTAAAAGCTAAATTCGCTTCATCAATAACCTGGTCAATACGGCTTGTTTCTAGGGGTAAATGATCCAATGCCTGACGGTAGGTGGCCTTAAAGGCTTTAGGTGTGGGAATATCGATGAAATCGTAGAATGCAGTGCCCTGATCGGGGGGTAAATTCATCCCCCGTCGGGCGATTTTTTTGAGAAGCTGTCCCCCGGAAAGGTCTCCTAGATATCGGGTGTAGGAATGAGCTACGAGGAGTATCGGATCTGCGATCGCAACCTCCTGAATTCTATCCACGTAGCCCTGAGTTGCTGCTGAAGGGGAAATAGCGTCTTGCCAATGCGGTCCCCAATAGTAGGTCAAATCTTGGATTAAACTGCTCTGGCGTTTGAGTTCAGGAAAATAGAGCTGACTTAAAACAGGATGGGTTTGTAAGGCATCCAGCTCATCTTCAAGAGCAGTATAGACAAAGTAAAAGTTTGCCAAAAGCTGGCGATAGGAGGTCTTCTCAACTGCTCCCTTCAGAAAACATTGGATAAATCCCGCATTTTCTGCCAAAGAATGGGATTGTTTCGTTCCTTCCCGGAGTCGGGTTGCCAACATACTGCTCATTGATTTGCAGCCTTTATAGGTTTGAGTCTTTTGAGTTGGATCAGCGATTGGTAGTGGAGATGTGCTGTACCCAAATTGTGCTGACATGAAATCATGACCTTATTTTGCCCTATAAACTGCACTTATTAGACACTTTTGCCTTTGCCAAGCAACCCTCCGTTTTTGAATATTGATCTTCAGGTAGAATCTTCAGCTCTGATTACCTCGAGATTTATGACTTATCTATTGTGTAGTCTTAGGCATGGATGGTAGTGAGCCTGTCGTTTCAGGGCTATGCCATCAGGATGTTTACTTGTTCGCAAATGGGAGATAGGGGAGTCGTTTTCTGAGTTTTGTTAAAGGAAATATTTAGGTTGCGCCATTATTTCAATAGTGTGTTACACTCTTATCCCAATACAGCTT
>CALDHF010000045.1 GCA_937941595.1 uncultured Acaryochloris sp.
GACATCGTTTTTGATGGTAGAGATAAATTCTTTACAAATTTGCACTTTTGTGGTCAACAACATCCAAGAAATAGGTCAAAATACTTCTCAGTAAATTCATTTTTCAGTGTATGTTTATCTAGCCTGGGGGATCGGGGTATGTCTCATTTTCTCCAGAGATTGATAGCTGCGCTTGAATTCCGGAAGTATATTTTTCAGGCCTGACTTCAGCTTTCTTCTCTGAGTAAGTACTGTAGAAACCTGAACTGGGAAATTATATATGTCTGGCGATCAGCACCATGCTTCTTTGCATAACGACATCACTGAAGAGCACTCACAAGTTGATAGTAATTCAGGTCTCCTGAGGATATCGGATACATCAATAGGGACCAATTCCTCTATATCTATATCGCAATCTACTTCACCCCTCGAAAATACTGAACACCACATCATGGCAAGTCCATCGATAGCAGCGAATTCTGATGGAGCGACGCCAGACCTACACACACACACTCACTCAACTCTTGCGCATCCTGGAGATCCCGGAAAACAACAGACACATACGGGGTTGCTCAACTTAGTTCCTCATTCTGAAGCAACCCATATTGCTGTCAAAAATGGCTCTTGGTTTGACTCAAACACTTGGCAAGGAGGGAAAGTTCCGACAGACGGTGCCCATGTTCTGATCAAAGAAGGTGTATCCGTTACCTACAACGAAGAAAGTGATGCCCGCTTAGAGACGTTACGAGTTGATGGCTCTTTGAAATTTGCCCATGATGCTGATACCAAAATCTTTGTAGATACCTTCGTAGTAGCTCCTTCTGGTTCTCTCAACATCGGATCACAAGACAATCCTGTCCAAGCCGACATTAGAACCCAAATCATCTTTACTGCTGATGGTGCTATCGATCAGGCATCGGATCCAAGCTTATTAGGCCGCGGTCTCATCAGTCATGGCGAAGCCAGAATCTTTGGTGCAGAAAAAAGTGACTTCCTCTCCCTGCAAGCAGATGTCTCTGCTGGAGATGATGTTCTAGTTCTTAAAAATGCACCACAAGGCTGGCGAGTGGGCGATCAGCTGGTGTTAGGAGGAACGAACCATCAACAAAGGTTTTCCAATGCTGATAATTCTCGCTTTCAGGATGAAGAATTAACCATTTCCCGTATAGAAGGGAACCGAGTTTACTTTACGAATAATGATGTTGTCTCTGGGGACAACACTGTTTTGCGCTTCGACCATCACCGTCCAGACATTGCCGAGAAAGACCAATTACAACTCTATGTGGCCAACACCACCCGCAACGTTAGCTTTGAAACTGAGAATGCTGATTCAGTTCCAACCCAGCAGCGGGCCCATGTGATGTTCATGCATAATCCCGATGTGATTGTGAGTAATGCTGGCTTTTACAACTTAGGTCGTTCTGATAAAAGCAAAATTGTTAATGACCCCACCACGAACGTAGATGGTTCATCTGGGAATGGCACTAATCGCCGGGGTCGCTATGGACTGCACTTTCATCGGACTGGAGCAGAAGATATCAATGGCGTACCCGCAGTTGCTCGTGGAAACGCTGTTGTCGGTACCCCTGGGTGGGGCATTGTTCATCATGATAGCCACGCTGTCATCCAAGACAATGTGGTTTTTGATGTTGTGGGTTCGGGAATTGTTGCAGAATCTGGAAACGAAACCGGACTCTGGCGTAATAATCTCACCATTAAAACGACTGGGGTAGACAACAACAACATCAATCAAACCAAAGCGAGACGTGAAGAGTTATTCGATCATGGGTTCAAAGGTGAAGGCTATTGGGTTCAAGGAGCAGCCCAAGTCGCTATGGTCGATAACATTGCCATTAGTGCCAATGATGCTGGAATTGCCATCTTCGGAGATAATCTGGACCCTCGCGATTTTCGAGATAAAGAAACGATAGAAGTTAAGTTCCTGCCCCAAGAGATTCGTTCCTTAATTGCTCCAGAAGGCCAAACTGAAGTTGACGTGACCGATATTCCCCTCCGTCAACTCACGGGTTTTCAAAGCTATAACACTCGAGATGGTATCAACCTTTGGGCCCATAAGACTAATTTGGATGGGCAACTGTCCTTTCACAGTCCCGATCCCCAAACTTCTCATCAGTTAGTTTCAACAATTGACGATTTTCAGGTGTGGGGGGTCCGTTCAACAGGGGTCAAGGTGCAATATAGCTCCTATAGCGATATCGAGAATGGCTTAGTGGTTGGTAACCTCGATCAACCTCGTGGTGATGGTCTTTTTCAGAACCGTGCATCCTACAATATCAACTTCAAAAATTTAAACGTAAAAGGCTTCCAGGATGGATTCAAAATTGAATTCCCTGATGAACATCATGACTTTATAGCCTCTTCCCTTAGCGATAGTGATTTCAGTCAAAATCAGTACAACCTATCCGCCGTTGGGGGACCTCCTAGAGGGACTCGTCCAGATGATTTCCCCAAGAACCTCAAAATCAGTAATACCCGTTTTGCAGAGTTAGACAATAATGTACTGCCTGTTGCCAATTTCAATAACAAGGTCATTGGCGGCTTAGCTGTTGCCTTTGATGCAGGTAATTCCTATGATCCTGATCCGTTAAAACCTGAAAATAAGCAGCTCACCAGAAATTTAGAAAGCAATGCAATCGCATCCTACGGTTGGGACTTCAACAATGATGGCAAGATCGATAAATACGGGCGTCAAGTCAATCACCATTTCAACAAAGCGGGTAATCAAGATGTTACCCTCACTGTTTGGGATAACCAGGGCGCAACCAAAACCCTGACAAAAAACATTAATGTGCAGCCCACTCAGTATGTCAATCCTTTCATTAATGCCAATTTTAGTTCTGGAACCTCATTTGCTGGTGTTGAGAAAGCCAATAGTGCAGGTGCAAATGTGGGCTGGTTGGCCACGAATGCAGTCACTCGAAACGCCAATATTAATGGTGGGGTAGCCGTACTCTCTAATCCTAATAACTTTAGAGCTGGCATCGCTCAAGTCATTTACGATCAACGTATGCGTCGGGGCCAGCAAACATTTGGACTGAATCTGAAGAATACAGAAGGCTCTGATAGATTCCTCAATGAAATAGATATCACTCTGTGGGGTGTGAACGGTCAATTTGAGAATAACCTTCTAGATACCTCTGGTCCCACTCAATCAGGGGCTTTGCCTATGCAACGAGTGAAATTAGTCGAAGCCTCTCTGGGCGGTAGCACCTTTAATTGGAAAAGCTTCCAGTGGGATATTGATTTTGGACAGGGATACGATTACATACTTGCGCAAGTCAATTCTGAAGTAACTAAGGATCAGGGTGATTTTGTAGCAATTGATAATGTGCGATTGTCTGGAGATGGAAAGTTTGATCCAAATTCTGAACCAAATCCAGGTCCTGAACCAAATCCAAGTCCTGAACCAAATCCAAGTCCTGGACCAAATCCAAGTCCTGGACCAAAGCCAAACTCTAATGGCGACAATCGCCCTTCCATCAGCGGGAGTCAAAACAATGATCTGATACGAGGAGGCAATCTCAATCAGGTGATAGATGGCAGAGACGGTAACGATACAATTCAGGGTGCTGGTGGAAACGATACTCTGTATGGCAGAGACGGTAACGATACTTTGTCTGGCGATCAGGGAGACGATAGACTTTACGGGTCCAAAGGAGCTGACCTCCTCCATGGTTCTATTGGTAATGACTACCTAAATGGCGGTGGAGACAACGATCAGCTTAGGGGTGGAGAAGGTTCAGATTCTTTATATGGGGATGCTGGCCAAGATAACCTCTATGGTGGCAACGGTAATGATGTATTAAATGGTGGTACCGACAACGATACTCTTAGAGGAGAGAACGGTAACGACTCTCTTTATGGGAGTGCTGGCAAGGATTTACTACGTGGCGGTGCAGGGAATGACACCCTGAGCGGTGGTAATGATGCTGATACAGTCATTGGTGGATATGGAGATGATCGCGTTGCTGGTGATGATGGTAACGATCAACTCCTAGGCCATAGCGGCAACGACACTCTCTATGGTGGCAAGGGTAACGATCAGCTCATTGGCGCTAACGATAATGATCTCCTCTACGGTGGTGACGGGAAAGACACCCTCGACGGCGGACAAGGTAATGATCGCTTACACGGTCATGCAGGAGATGATCTCCTTCGAGGTGGAAGTGGTGTAGATCAAGTTTATGGAGACAACGGTAACGATGCCCTCTGGGGAGGACAGGGCGATGACGAAATGCGCGGAGGGCTAGGTAATGACAGCCTTTGGGGTGAGCAAGGTAATGATCTGCTCTATGCCCAAGATGGAAATGACAGACTGGCTGGCCATGCCGGCAACGATACACTCTTTGGTGAAGCGGGACAAGATACTCTCATTGGGGGGCAAGGCAGTGACTCAGTACATGGCGGTCAAGGCAATGACTGGCTGATGGGAGTGGATGCAACTCGCGCTCAAGCTGGCCGAGGCGAGCAAGATATCCTCATTGATTGGCATGGCGCAAATACCTTTGTGCTGGGTGATGAAAAACAGGCCTTTTATAATGATGGGAACAATTCTACAAGAGGGGATAAAGACTACGCTTTAGTTCATGGATTCCGAGAATCTCGTGGAGACAAAATTCAGTTACATGGCAAGGCCACAGATTACAGTCTAGGAGCTGCGCCTTCTGGCATGCAGACTGGCACAGCTATATATTTAGATACTCCTGGAGAGTCTGATGAGCTAGTTGCAATTATTGCCAATGCTAGGAATCTAGACTTAAGTGATCGAGCATTTACATTTAGAAGTAATTAAAATTGCTCACATTAATTGGATGAAAAAAGCTATCTGAACGATCTATTTCTTCAAGACATAGTTACGTAACACTTGCCGTTCATACCAATAGTCTTTTTTACAACGCCATAATAGAAACCCCCAACAGACTTTTTACTGAGTCTATTGGGGGTTTTCGCATAACCTATATGAAAACCAAACACTCCTCGAAATTCTTCTCAAAAAGCCAAGATTTCTACAGAAAAACTATTCTATGTATTGTATGGAGTGATACCATCTAGCATAGAATTCCGGTTTTTCTGAAATTAGCGTGAATCAACTGAATTTGGAATTTATTTATCCAGAGAAGCATGAGCTATCTAAATCTTGTTGCTAAAAAGCAAAATATTCTTAATCCACAAATCAAATCACTT
>CALDHF010000046.1 GCA_937941595.1 uncultured Acaryochloris sp.
GATGATGTGAGTGGTAAGGCTGAGATATTTTGTTGTGGATTAGCAACGATGCTTGCTAAAAGTGTCTGGAAATTCTCAGACATTCGACTAATGGTAGAAGCATCGAATAGGTCTGTTTTGTAATTAAAGACACCTACCAATGAGTTTTGTGTTTCAAATATCTCTAGATCTAAGTCAAATTGGCCTACTTGTTGCACAAGATGAAAAGATTCTAGTTTTAAGTTGGCCCATTCAACTTGGACAGGCTTCTTATTGGGGATTAGGAGCGATGTGACTTCTCCAACATTTTGAGGTTTTAGATAATTAAATAGGACCTGAAAAACAGGCGAGCGACTGGAATCACGCTCAGGGTGCAATCGTTCAACGAGTAGGGGAAAGGGGTAATCCTGGTGCTCTAATGCATTCAAGACAGTGATGCGAACCTTAGTCAGCAAATCTTGAAAGCTTAAATGGGCTTCAATGGAGCCATGAATGACAATAGGATTTACGAAATTACCTACCGTTTCAGAGAATTCAATCTGATTTCTACCTAATGTAGGAGTGCCAATTAGGATGTCTTTTTGATCTGTATAGCGGTATAGAAACACCTGAAATGCAGCAACAAGAAGTGTATAAAGGGTTACGCCTTCTCTTTGTGCTAGTTCTTTTAGATGTAAAAACTGTTCTGCACTGAAATCAAATAAATGTGACCCTCCTTCATACCTCATTAGGGTTGGGCGAGGATGATCAGTAGGTAAATTTAAGACTGGAAGATCACCTGCTAGTTGTTGTTGCCAATACTGACTAAGTTCTTTCCCTTCAGGCTCCCTTAGCATGTTGTTCTGCCACTGCACATAATCACTATATTGGTGGCTAAGCTGAGGCAAACTCATTGGAGTATTTTCACCTTCTGACAAGTAAAAAGATTTCAACTCGTTGAGAAGCAGCCAATGAGACCATCCATCGTAAGCAATATGATGAACAACAATTAGCAAGATATGATCTTGCGCTGATTTTGTAAATAGACTGATTCGAAAAACTGGCCCATTTTCTAAATCGAAAGGACGGCTATATGACTCAATAACTTGTTGATTGATTTGTTCAGAAGTTAAGCCTGAGTGGTCAATTTCATCGAAGCTAACTTGATGATTATCTTGGACAACTTGAAGAGGTTCACCGGATTCTAGTGAATAAGTTGTTCGCAAGATAGCATGGCGATCGACCAATTTTTGAGATGCATTGCGCAAAGCTAAAACATCGACAGGGGAAAGAATTCGAGCAGAAAATGCAATGTTATAGGCTGCACTTAAAGTATCACTTTGATATAAGTACCATAGTGATTTCTGGGTATAAGATAACGGATACTTTTGATTGTCTCGATTGACTTTATCGCGCAGTAATTTTGCGAGTAATTCACGTTTTTCTGCTGATGACAGATTTGCACTAGATTCAATCATACGAATTTTTATTTTAAATGAAGTCAAATACTATAAGGACAGTCAAGGTATTTTGCTATTAAATACTAATTCCCTACAATAGATTAGGGGCATTTTAGTCGTAGGTAGGATAGTTTTTTACTCATTCAGTACGCGAAATATTCTCAGCTCTCTATAAAAATATAGTGCCAGTAGTGACAAATGCTCTAAAGAAATAGACTCGCTAGAAACTGCAGCTTAGGTAGTCAAGATAGCTAAAAATCGTTTCGGGAAAGTATTGAATTTAGCAGAGAATTGACTTCGTCATCTTCAAGGCGATCAAGATTTTCTAGCACTTGCTCAGCATTAGACTTCTCATTCTCTTGTTGTTTTTCGCTATCAATCTTGTTAATCGACTCAGTAGTTTCGCTAGATGTACTCTCAGTAGTTGCTGGAGAGCAAATTTCATTAAGCTGTTCTTCAACTTGCATTGTCAGCCTACTAACTGTCAGACCTTCCATAAACTGCACCATTGGTATATTGACTTTCATATTGCCTTTCAGGATATTTCGCAATTGAATGGCCATCATTGAATCTAAGCCAAGATTGATCAATGACGAGTCTTTATCTAGTTTGGAGATCTCAATCCCAAGAAGCTTAGCAACTTCGTTATGAATGTACATTGCTAGAATCTGAGGCCGATCTTGGGTTGAAGCTGACATTACATCCTGTGGAGATAATTCTGGCGCTTTCTCCTGGACGTTTTGTTGCGTTAACTCAGAAAGAAAACCAGGAATTTTATCAAGAGGAAAGTGCTGTTGGACAAACTTTGACCAATTCAAGGAACAAAAAACAACTTGAGGTAAATTTTGAGCAATTAAGGTCCCTAGTACCTGTACTCCAACTTCTGGAGGGATTTTGTCAAAACCTAGTTTGTCTAGAAGTTGCTGATCATGAGACTTAAGCGTAGTCGCCATGCCGATATCAGCCCATGGCCCCCAGTTGATGCTCAGTCCCGGTAAATCAAAACTGTTTCGGTAATGAGCTACTACATCCATAAAGGTATTGGCTGCACCATAGCTTCCCTTCCCAACTGCTCCAATCGTTGAAGCAATTGAGGAAAAACAAACGAAGAAATCTAGAGATAGATTTTTCGTTAGCGTATGGAGATTCCAAGTACCAGTCACTTTTGATGCTGTAACTTGCGAAAAGCGTTCCCAATTTTGTTGTGATAATACTCCGTCATCTTGAACGCCAGCAGTATGAATAATTCCTTGTAGGGGTGGCATAGACGTTTTGATAGTTTCAAAGATCTTAGCTAGGTCGGTTTGTTTTACTACATCTGCCTGGGCAACAAACACTTCAACCCCTGATTGTTCTAGACTGGCAATATTTTCCTGAGTTTTTGCCGAAGCACCCCTACGTCCTAAAAGAACTAAATGTTGAGCACCTTGGGACACCATCCAGCGGGCTACTCTCATCCCCAGTGCGCCTAAACCACCTGTGATTAGATATGTGCCATCCTCTTTGAATTGACTGATGCTCTGTTGGGGTTGAGGGTGGCGGACGATTCGAGAAACATAGCGTTGGCCATTCCGGAACGCTAAATAATCCTCTTCATCCGGATTCAAAATGTCTGTTAGCAAGGCTTCTATCTCTACCGTTGCTGATTCTTGAGATGGATCTAGGGACACATCAAACAGGCCTCCCCAAAGCTCTGGATGCTCTAACGCAATCGTTTTGCCAAGTCCCCATAACGGTGCTTGGGCAACGGCTATAGTTTGCTGCTCACTCTTGACTGGCAGTGCATTTTGAGTGACTAGCCAAAGTTTAGGTGTAGTTTTAGAGTTCTGTTGATTTAGGGCCTGGACTAAGTGCAGCACACTACCACAACCCATTACTTGGGCTTGGTCTAAGGCCGCAGGATCTAAGATATCGGATGGTGCAGCGTCAAGACTCCATAGATGGATTATTCCTTTTAGAGGCTCTTGATCAGGGAGTCTGGCAACTTCTTGCAGGAGTTGTTCAAACTGTGCAGGTCGAGCAGGGTTGATTCCCCAGGTATTATTCTCTAGGGTCTGATAGGTATCTGCAGGGATGACGCGAATACAACGTTGCCCAAGGCTTTCGAGATGCGTTGCTAAGGTTTGTCCCATTCCCCCTTGATCGGAAAGAATTAGCCAACTACCAGGAGAATTCTTAGGAGTTGTCGCATTGGGCAATTGAGTCTGACGAGATTTTGACTGCCACTGCATCTGATAGAACCAATCCTGTGTCGATGGGGATTGTTGATGCTGAGCTGCTAATACTTCTAATAATTTAGGTAACAATGCCATCTCATCAGCAGAAAATTGACCCGCTTGAGCCAAAAGACGAGTCAATTGTTCAGAGAATTTCTCTGCTTGGGTCAAGGGCTGATCGGAAGATTGTTCTGCTCCCAAATCCAATAGCTTGGACATCAGGGATTGAATATTATCTTCCGAAAGAGAAGCTTGTGGTGAACTAGGCTCTACCCAATGCTTCTGTTTTTCAAAGGGATAGGTTGGCAAAGGCAAGCGATATCGCTTTTCTTGGGTGTAATAGTTTGACCAATTGATCTCAACCCCTGCCAACCAAAGTTCACCCAAGGTTTTCGCCAGAAAAGCGACATCAGACGCCTCTTCTTTCGGATGGCGTACTGAAGATAAGACAAACCGCCCCACAGCAGCGGGCTGTTGTTTTGCTAAAGATTTTAGGGTTTGGCCTGGACCCACTTCTAACAAAATCCGATCAGGATCTTGCAATAATTCCTGAACCCCTTCTGCGAACAGTACGGTTTGTCGCAAATGCTTGGCCCAGTAGGCTGGCTCGGTGGCTTCTGCTGCGGTAACCCAAGTCCCAGTGACATTGGAGAGATAAGGGATTTGAGGAGGATTTAAAGCAACTGTACGAACTCTTTCAGTAAAAGCATCCAAGATCGGATCCATCATCTGAGAGTGGAAGGCATGGGATGTATGCAGGCGTCGACAATCGATTTCCTGTTCTTGTAAACGCTGTTCTAGTGCATCTACTGCATCACTGGGGCCAGATATAGCAGAGATGGATGGTGCATTACTGGCAGCTAAGGCTAGTTCTGATGTTAGGAATGGACGAACATCTTTTTCTGGGAGGAATATGGCGAGGAGTGACCCAGAAGGCAATGCTTGCATCATCTTGCCTCGAGCAGCCACTAAGGCCAAAGCATCTTCTAGAGAAAATACTCCAGAAAGACAGGCTGCAACATATTCGCCGATACTGTGGCCAATCATGGCTTGAGGTTTAATACCCCAACTCATCCACAATTGGGCCAATGCATATTCGATCACAAATAGAGCGGGTTGAGTGATGCCTGTCTGTTTTAACTGATCAGTTGCTGCGTCAGCTTGAGTCGGATCTGGATAGAGAATTTTGCGAAGGTCCAGGTCTAGGAGAGGTTGGAGAATCTCTGCACATTGATCAACCTGGGTACGAAAAATAGACTCAGTCTGGTAAAGATCTTGAGCCATATTGACGTATTGTGCTCCTTGGCCGGAGAACATGAAGACAAGGGGGCGATGTTTTGGCGTTTTTGAGGATGTGAGAACAGATTTCGGATCTAGGGATTCTAGGGATTCAACGGCCTGAGACGCGGTTGCACAGACCAAAATGCGACGATGGGTGAAGGCCTGGCGTCCGACTTGTAGGGTAAAAGCAACGTCTGCCAGATTAATATCAGGGTTTTGCTTGAGATGTAGTGCTAGATTCTGGGTTGCTGTATTCAGAGCCGTTTCGGTTTTAGCCGATAAAACCAATACTTGCCATGGTCGCAGTGAGGGTTGAGAAGGGGGTAATGCCGGAGCTTCTTCTAAAACCGCATGGGCATTGGTACCACCAATACCAAAAGAGCTGACACCAGCCCGTCTAGGATTACCGTTTACCTGCCAGTCTTGAAGTTGGGTATTGACATAAAAAGGACTGCGACCAAAATCGATTTGGGGATTTTGCTGCTTGAAATGGAGACTGGGAGGAATCTGCCGATGTTTCAGCGCTAACGTCGTTTTGATAAGTCCAATAATGCCTGCCGCTCTGTTGAGATGGCCAATATTGCCTTTGACAGACCCTAATGCGCAAAATCCAGTTTTATCAGTTTGCGCTTGAAAAACTTGATTGAGGGCAGTGACTTCAATTGGATCGCCCATGCCCGTGGCTGTTCCATGGGCTTCTATATAGGTGATCGTGTCAGGTTCTAAATCTGCGATCGCATAGGCTTCTGCAATGGCTTCTGCCTGACCATCCACACTGGGAGCGGTGTAGCCGACTTTAAGAGAACCATCATTATTAATCGCAGATCCCTTGATCACAGCATAGATATGATCTTGATCTTCGACGGCATCCTGCAATCGCTTTAAGACAACGATGCCTAAACCACTTCCAAAAATAGTTCCTTGAGCCTTGGCATCAAAAGGACGACAATGGCCATCGGGTGAGGCAATACCATCTTCTTGATACCAATACCCTTGAGTTTGAGGAACCTGGATCGTCACACCACCGGCCATGGCCATATCGCACTCTTGATCCAATAACCCTTGGCAAGCAATGTGTACGGCAACCAAGGAGCTGGAACAGGCTGTATTAATACAGATACTGGGCCCCTTCAAATTCATCTTGTAAGAAATACGGGTAGGCACAAAATCTTTATCATTGCCAAGCTCGATTTGTAGCTCACCTGTACGCTTTAAAAACTCTTGATTGGGAAGCAGATTGTTATGGAGATAGGTGCTCAGGCTAGAACCTGTATAAACGCCAATTCTGCCGTCATAGGTCTCGCTGTTATAGCCAGCATTCTCAAGTGCCCCCCAAGCGCATTCCAGTAACAGTCGGTGCTGAGGATCCATCGACTGCGCTTCTCTAGGCGAAAAACCAAAGAAAGAGGCATCAAATAAATCAACATCCGATAGGACAGAGCCAGCTTTGACATAGTTAGGATGATTGAGATCCGCAAGTGGAATGCCGGCGGTCGCTAATTCTTCATCACTAAAGAAGGAAATAGACTCAACACCATCTCGAAGATTTTGCCAGAATCGGTCAACGGTCTTAGCACCTGGAAAACGGCCATCAATACCGACGATCGCAATTCCTTCCAAGGAGTCATATCTTGTCTCGT
>CALDHF010000047.1 GCA_937941595.1 uncultured Acaryochloris sp.
CTCATTTGTGCGTTCTGCGTAACAGCCTTAATTGGCTTAATTCTAGAAAAAGGGGTGATTCGTCATCTTTACGGGAGACCCCTAGAGA
The DNA here is from genome assembly GCA_937941595.1 of uncultured Acaryochloris sp. GTDB lineage: Bacteria > Cyanobacteriota > Cyanobacteriia > Thermosynechococcales > Thermosynechococcaceae > Acaryochloris. Next base: position 89 of record CALDHF010000047.1, read on the forward strand.
CTTTGCTGGCCACATGGGGTGTTAGCTTGATCTTGCAGCAGTTTGTGCGCAGTGTGAGCTGGGTCATGGTGATTGGCTTGGGTGTTTTCTGTATGCTCTTTTTTGGAGCGATGACGCTGCTGGCGCGCAGGCCTAATTTTCAGCGGATCCGCAACTGGGTGATCACCCTTATGTTGCCCCTGTCTGCCGGGATCGCCTGGGCCACAAGCAATATGGTTGGCCAAAATTTTAAGTTAGCGGTGACTAAACCTTGGTTTGGTGCCCAAAATGTCGATGTCACCGCTCCAGGCTGGCTTAGGGGGGGGATTAAGCTCCTGGGTACCTATCAACTCCCCTATGTGCGGCTTTTTATATTAGTGCTGACGATTGTTTGTATTATTGGCATGTACTTATTTCTTCAGCGCTCACCTTGGGGCTTAAGGATTCGAGCCGTTACCCAAAATCGCAGTATGAGTGCTTGTTTAGGCATTCCCACAGAAAGAGTAGATGCTCTGACCTTTGCGTTGGGGTCAGGATTAGCAGGGGTGGCTGGATGCGCAGTCAGTTTGCTGGGATCCGTGGGTCCAAATACGGGTCAGAACTATATTGTGGATACTTTCATGGTGGTGGTGGTAGGCGGTGTCGGCAAGCTAGTCGGCAGCATTGTGGCGGCCATGGCCATTGGCATTGCCAACTACTTAATTGGGGCCAATGCTCTGAGTCCATTCTTTGCTTGGTGCCCACCTCTGGCCAGCCTTCTAGAATTCTTTGCCAATGCCAGTATGGCCAAAGTGTTGGTGTTTGCCCTGATCGTGACGTTTTTGCAATTCCGTCCTGCGGGACTATTCCCCAAAAAAGGAAGAATGGTAGATGCTTAAAGGACATTTATGACGGCTAACACTCCACCCACTGATGTTCAGATGCACCGTCGCTCTCGTCGTCCGCTGCTTGTTGAAGCCGGGATTGTCGTTGCGATCGCACTCCTCATCCTCTTTGCCGCTCCCGCCCTGTTAACCGCCATCGGCCAAGAATTCCGCATCAATATGCTGGGTAGATTTCTAGCCCTAGCCATCGTCGCCTTGGGCATTGATTTGATCTGGGGCTATACAGGCATGCTCAGCCTGGGGCATGGCGTCTTCTTTTCCTTAGGGGGCTATGGCATTGCCATGTTCCTACAGCTACAGCTTCCTGAGGGCGAGTTACCTGAATTCTTCACGCTATACGGTGTTAAAGACCTGCCGTTTTTTTGGCAACCCTTTCATTCCCTCCCCTTTTCTATCGCTGCCATTGCTCTTGTTCCAGCCTTGATGGGGGGAGTTTTAGGCTATTTAGTGTTCCGCAATCGAATTCGAGGCGTTTATTTTTCCATCCTGACCCAGGCGGCCCTCATTGTCTTCTTTAACTTTTTCAACAGCCAACAAAAGCTGATCAACGGCACCAATGGCCTCAAAACAGATACCACCAAAATATTTGATGTCTATACCGGCTCAGATCAAGCTCAAGGGATTTTTTATCTCTTGACGGTTGTGTTATTGGTACTGGCCTATGTCTTATGCCGATGGCTCACCAGTGGTCGGGTCGGTAAGTTGCTCGTGGCCATTCGAGATGATGAAAGCCGCGTTCGGTTTTCTGGCTATGATCCAACCGGATACAAGGTGCTAGTGTTCGCGGTTTCCGCCGGATTAGCCGGGGTAGCAGGTGCCCTTTACACCGTCCAGTCCGGGATTATTTCTCCCAAATCAATGGATATCGCCTTTTCTATCGAAATGGTGATTTGGGTAGCTGTGGGCGGGCGGGCCAGCTTAGTAGGGGCTGTTGTCGGGGCATTGGCCGTCAACTTTGCAAAAAGTATTCTCAGTGAGCAGTTCCCAGATATTTGGTTATTTTTCCAGGGAGCGCTGTTCTTGGGGGTTGTCACCGTATTGCCTGGTGGATTCGTGGGATGGCTACGCAATCAAGGTCAAGACCATCTAAGATCTCTGTTTGGTCGTCCCCGACGTGTCATCACCTATCCCAGTTTGGCTGAAGATCCGGAAGTAGACTATGAGCGACAAAATCTTAGAAATTGAAAATTTATCGGTGAGTTTTGAGGGGTTTAAAGCCCTGAATCAGCTTAACTTCTCCATGGATACAGGAGAGCTACGGGTGATTATTGGTCCCAATGGTGCGGGTAAGACCACCTTCCTAGACGTGATTACGGGAAAAGTACAGCCCACAGAGGGTCGAGCCTTATTCAAAGGTAAAAATCTCCGCTCCAAATCAGAACATAAAATCTCTCGACTGGGGATTGGCCGCAAATTTCAGACCCCCCGAGTCTACTTAAAGCTCACCCCCCGTGAAAACTTAGATTTATCTTGCAACCGTCATAAAAATGTCTTGGCAACCCTGCTAGGACGACCTTCCAAAACAGAGCAGCGCACCGTCGCTGGCCTCCTAGAAACCATTGGCCTCTCCACAAAGGCCGATCTTTCCGCAGAACTCCTGTCTCACGGTGAAAAACAGCGCTTAGAAATAGGCATGTTAGTCGCCCAATCCCCCGATTTGTTACTGGTAGATGAGCCTGTTGCAGGTCTCACCGACGAAGAAACCGAGAATGTTGGCAACTTGTTGCTGACCCTAGCAGCAAGCCACTCCATTATTGTGATTGAGCATGACATGGAATTTGTGCGTCAAATTGCCCGACAAGTGACCGTCCTCCATCAAGGATCAGTTCTGTGTGAAGGCACGATGGATGAAGTGCAAACTAATCCGCAAGTGATAGAAGTTTATTTGGGACAGCCAGAGGAAAGCGATGCGTGAACAAGCTGCCACACCCTCATCCAATTCACCCCACCCCATGCTGGATATTTCCGATCTCAACGTCTACTACGGCGAAAGCCATATTCTCCGGAATGTCGATATGAGTGTGGGACCGGGGAAGATGGTCTGTTTAATCGGTCGAAATGGCGTCGGTAAAACCACCTTACTGAAAACAATTTTGGGGTTATTGGCCCCCCGTACCGGCACGATCACCCTAGAAGGAACGCCACTGCTGAATAAGTCCCCAGACCAACGGGCACGGTTGGGAGTGGGTTATGTCCCCCAAGGGCGTGAAATTATTCCCGGATTGACCGTTCAGGAAAATCTAGTTTTAGGCTTAGAGGCCCTTCCCAAAGGTCGTCAACGCAATCAAGCGCTACCTGAACACATCTTTCACCTGTTTCCAGTCTTGCAAAGCATGCTGGGACGGATGGGAGGAGATCTCAGCGGGGGCCAACAGCAACAACTGGCCATTGCTAGAGCCCTTGTGGGCAAACCCCGACTCCTAGTTCTAGATGAGCCTACCGAAGGCATTCAACCGTCCATTATTTTGGAAATCGAAGCTGCCGTTCGCCAAATTGTAGACATGGCAGGTGTATCTGTCTTACTAGTGGAACAACATCTTCACTTTGTCCGTCAAGCGGATTGGTACTATGCCATGCAAAAAGGCGGTATCGTTGCATCCGGCTCCACCCATGAACTCAACAACCAAGTTATTCAAGAATTTCTGGCTGTTTAACTTTGCCTTTGCTGGCATCCGTTAGAGTCAATTTCTGGTGCCTAATCTGAGCATCATCATGGTCGTGACGCTAAAAATATAAAACGCTTCACTCGGCATTTAGATCATGGCTCATACAATTCTCGATGAGATCTGGCGTTATCCAGCAGAATATAACGATGAGTAGGTTCAAAGTCTATGGCGATATCGAGTCTGGTAATTGCTATAAAGTCAAACTGCTACTGTCATTATTAGAAATCCAACATGATTGGATCCACGTTGACATTTTAAATGGCGCCAGCCGCACACCTGAATTTCTAGATAAAAATCCGAATGGTCGTGTCCCCGTATTGGGACTACCCGATGGACGATGGTTATTTGAATCCAATGCTATTCTTTATTTCTTGGCACAAGGGTCGATTTTTTTGCCTACAGATACCTTTGAAAATGCCCAAGTTTTACAATGGCAGTTTTTTTGAGCAATATAGCCATGAGCCCTTTATCGCTACCTCTCGATATATCATTCGCTATCTAGGGTCTCCCCCTGATCGCCAAGCGGATCTAGACAACCGCCGGATCGGCGGATATGCGGCTCTAGACGTGATGGAGAGCCATCTCAGAAAAAATCAGTTTTTTGTGGGCAATGCGTATTCCATTGCCGATATCTCTCTCTATGCTTATACCCACGTTGCCTCTGAAGGCGGCTTTTCCCTCAAACCCTATGCCAATATCTGCAATTGGCTCCACAACGTTGCCCAACACCCCAAACATGTGACCATGGACCAATTTGCAAGATAGCAGTGTCGCTCAGCACTGCCGACCCATCGCTAGTCTGAACAGTTTCCCTTGACCACAACTCGGGGCAATCGATGTTTGAACCCACAGACAATTTCATAGGAAATCGTTCCCAAAATGTCTGCCCATGCTTCAGCTGAGATTTGGGAGTCGCCATCCTGGCCTAATAAGGTCACCACTTCTCCCACCTGGAGATCAGGGATAGCACTAACATCCACCATCAGCTGATCCATCGTAATCGCTCCAATTTGGGGTAAAAGTTGTCCCCGAAGACTGACTTTAATCTGGTTCGAGAGAGAACGGGGCACACCATCCGCATACCCTATGGCCACCACAGCAATGGTGATGGGCTTCTCCGTAATAAAAGTATGGTTATAACTCACCCCAGAAGCCGCTGGTAAGGTTTTGACCTGGGTCACCCGAGCTTTGACCTGCATCACGGGCTGCAGAGAGACCGTCTTCTGAAAATGGGGACCGGGATAAAGGCCATACAGCGCTAACCCCACTCGCACTAAATCATAGTGAAATTGGGGGCCGGCCAACATGCCTGCCGAGTTGGCAAGATGAAGCTTGGGCAGGGGAATATCCTGGGCCTGGATCCGACAGAGAACCTCTTGAAGCCGACTGTGCTGTTGCACCATAAAGCTAGAATCGACATGATCCGCAGTGGCGAGATGGGAATAGATACTTGCAATCTTCAGATGGGGTAAACGAGAGACAAATTCAATAAAAGTGGCCCCCTGCTGCCACGGGGGCCCTAGACGAGACATGCCTGTATCCACCATCAAATGCACGGGCAGAGGATATTGCAAATATCGGGAGAAGGTTAAGGCTTGTTCAGGGCTACAGAGGGTCGGTTGCAGTTGCCAACGCACAATCGTTTCGATTTCTTGAACAGTATGGGTGGCTCCCAGCACCAAAATGGGAGCATCAATTCCTGCCTGCCGCAGTTCAATCCCTTCCACGATGGTGGCCACCCCTAACCAGGTCGCTCCATGGTCTAGGGCCGTCCGAGCAACTGTGACTGCCCCATGGCCATAGCCATCTGCTTTCACCACTGCCATCAAGGCGGTTTGCGGCAAAAGCTGCTGTTTGAGCTGACGAACATTATTGGCTAAAGCGTTGAGGTCGATCGTGACCCAAGCCCGTTCACACGTCAAAATGCCTTGAATTGGTGATTGCCCCACCATTATTGAGCGACTGACTCCTCTGATGCCCCCTAACCAACCAGATTTTAGCTTGGTTAGGGGGTCGCCTGGAAATCTGCTAGATATTTTTGATAGCCAACCGTTGCCAACTGGGACTGCTTTTCCTGGACCATCTCTTGCAGGGATTGCCGATAAGCCATGACCTGGTCTTGCAGTTCGGGCCGCTGAGTAGCCAGAATTTGAATGCCTAAAAGTCCGGCATTTTTAGCATTGCCGATGGCCACGGTGGCCACAGGAATGCCACCGGGCATCTGGACAATGGAATAGAGAGAGTCAAGACCCCGTAGATGACGACTGGCAATGGGAACACCAATCACAGGCAAGGGGGAAAGGGCTGCAACCATGCCCGGCAAATGGGCCGCTCCTCCGGCACCAGCAATAATAACTTTGAGGCCTTGGGTATGGGCCTGTTGGGCGAATTCCACCATTCGGTGCGGGGTGCGGTGGGCCGAGATGATTTCGACATGGGGGGGCACATTAAAGTCGTTACAGATTGCGATCGCAGCCTGCATCGTCGGCAAATCAGAATCGCTGCCCATAATGATGGCAATGTCAGGGTTACTCAAGGGCTTACCTTTTCCTCTTGCTGAGAAGGACAGTTAAAACGCTAAAATGAGAGTCTCTACTCCAGACTAGAGTCTTTCTTTTTAGTTAAGAACATCAAGTTTGATCTAATTGTGTTTAGAATCTAATCACTTAATGAAAGGTGCCCGCAACCTTTGATCACCGACACGGACACCGTGCCACATTATTACTGAGAAATTTTGATTTTTTTGAGGACGCTCCAATGAATCCGTTACAAGGGTATCGATTTACCTGCACCCTCACCTTTGGAGATATCTATGCTCAGGTGATTATTTGGCTCATTGTGATTTTCATTGCCTTGGCCTCCTCCGTCGCCTTATATCAAAATCCCATGTATGCCTTTCTCACAGGTGGATTGATTTTGGTTCTCTCCCTCCCCTTTTTGCTGTTCGCTTTTGTGACGACTCTCCTCAACCACATTGAGTTAGTTCCCGTAGATGAAACCAAAGCGGCTAGCGTCGATACTCCTAGCGCTGTTCAGACTAGTTAAGCCTGAATGTCTACGGCCTCTACCCCTACCTCATCCAATTACTACCGTATCGATAACGCCCGCCTAGCCAATCATGAAGGGTTGCAGCGAGTGCGGCTCGATCAGGGTGTTGTCAAATCCATTCAGCCCATGGCCACACCGTTCCTCACGCGTCAGGAACAAGCGCTGGATTTAGACGGAGACTGGCTGTCTTTGGGGGGAATTGACCTCCAGATTAATGGCGCTTTAGGACTCGCGTTTCCTGACTTGGTGCCCTCTGATCACCCTAAACTCCAGGAAATTCGCCAGTTCCTATGGCAGCAAGGGGTAGATGGATTTCTACCAACGTTGGTCACCACCTCGATGGCTAAGTTTCAGCAAGCACTATCGATTTTATCTACTAGTTCAGATTCTGGCTCCTCTCCTCAAGCCCAGATTCTGGGGGTTCATGTGGAAGGTCCTTGCCTCAATCCCGCTAAACGTGGCGCTCATCCCCAAGCGTTTCTGCAGCCGTTGACAAGAGAAACGTTGGAGTTGGTCATGGGAGCGTATGCAGACCAAGTCAAAGTGATCACCCTGGCCCCCGAACTCGATCCAACGGGTGAGGTCGTACCGTGGTTGCGATCGCAAAACATTATTGTTAGTCTTGGGCATTCCCTAGCCACAGCCGAGCAAGCCCACACAGCCTTTGAGCAGGGGGCGACTATGGTGACCCATGCCTTCAATGCCATGCCCAGCCTTCACCATCGTCAACCGGGATTATTGGCTGCGGCTCTCCTACATCCCCAAGTCTGGTGCGGATTCATTGCCGATGGTCAACATGTCGATCCGCTGATGCTCAAGCTTCTCCTCCAAGCTAGTCCCAACCAGGGCTTGTTTCTAGTGAGCGATGCCTTGGCGCCCCTAGGCTTAGGGGATGGCACCTATCCTTGGGATTCTCGACAGATTGAAGTTACCGCTGGCACCGCCCGCTTAGCCGATGGCACCTTGTCAGGCACAACGTTGCCCCTGCTGGCCGGGGTCAACAATCTGGTGCAGTGGCACAGTTGCTCCATCGGCCAAGCCATTGCCCTCACCACAGAAGCTCCTCGTCAAGCCTTGGGCCTCAACGGTCTCGGCCCTGGCCAACCCGCTAGCAGTCTGCTGCGCTGGCATCACAGTCCTGACACCCAGCAACTCACCTGGCAGCGATTGTTTGCCCACTCTTCATAAACCCAGAATAAATGGATAATCCCCCCACACTGATGATTCCAGGTCCCACCCCGGTGCCTGAACAGGTGTTATTGGCCTCTGCTCAACCGCCCATCAGCCACCGCAGCACAGACTTTCGGACCTTGATGGCCGAGATCACGGCCCATCTCAAATGGCTCCATCAAACTCAACATGATGTCTTGATCTTGGCCAGCAGCGGCACTGGAGCCATGGAAGCAGGCATGATTAATTTTCTGAGTCCGGGTGATCGGGTCTTAGTCGGGTGTAACGGTAAATTCGGCGATCGTTGGGCTGACCTGTGTCAGCAATTTGGCTTAGAAACCGAACGTATCACAGTTCCTTGGGGACAGGCTTTAGCCCCCAAGGATTTTCAGCAGCATTTGGCAACCGAGCACCAGCAACCCATCAAAGCCGTGATCATCACCCATAGCGAAACATCAACGGGAGTGCTGAATGATTTAGAAGCCATCGCCCGTGAGGTCAAAGCCCATAGCCAAGCCCTGATCATTGTTGATGCGGTCACCAGCTTAGGCATCTGTCCCGTGCCGATGGATGAGTGGGGCCTGGATGTGGTGGTCTCTGCATCTCAAAAAGGATATCGAATGCCGCCTGGGCTAGGATTTGTGGCCGTCAGTCCCCGCGCATGGCAAGCCTATGGGTCGGCTCGATTTCCTCGGTTTTACCTAGATTTAGGGAAATCCCAAAAAGATGCAGTCGCAAACACAACGCCCTTCACTCCCCCTGTGAATCTATTTTTTGCCTTGCAAGCTAGTTTGCAGATGATGCGCTCCGAAGGACTGGCCACCATGTTTGCCCATCAGCAATGTTTGATGCACGCCACCCGCACGGCTCTACGCGCCCTGAACCTCCCCCTCTTTGTGCCTAATGACGCCCTAGCCAGTCCGGCGGTGACCGCCATTCAGCCTGACGCGGTTGACCCTGAATCTCTTCGATTCCAGTTACAGCAGCATGGTGTAATCATCGCTGCTGGCCAAGATCATATGCGGGGTCAGTTGATCAGAATTGGCCATCTAGGATATATTTGCCGCCGCGACATTCTAACCACGGTTGCAGCGCTAGAAGCCGCATTACAAGATTTAGAGTATCCCTTTCACCTCGGTGTCGGGATACAGGCTGTTCAACACAGCTTTTCACAACACAGCGCCGGACCCTCAGACCTCCCCTAGGCCCAATCAAAAAGGTCAAGACCGATGAGGAGAGGAATCCAACCTGGCGCTCAAGTTGTCTCTAACCAGTCATAAATCTCCTTGAGTTGATCTAAAGTAATCAGACCGTACTGCCACAGAACGATGGGCAAGGGTCCCGGATCCTGCTCCATATGGCGCAAGGCCAGGCTGATAGAATCACTCGGCAACGCCAACTCCTCTCGCAAAAAAACGAGCAATTGCTTTTGCGATGATAATCCCAAGGTGGAGGACTCTGTTCTTAACCGAGATACTGTCATTTCTACTGACTAAAAAGGTTTATATCGATACCCAAGGAAGTGAAACAAACTGAGACATAACCCTATGGCTAGGTTCAACGCTACTGTTAAAAGGAATGTAGCCGTCAACCAAAATTACTCAGCCGTAAACAACACTATCCATGCAAGAACTACAGGACAATGCCAACCCATTGATGAAAGGTAATTAAACTAAAATCCAGAATACCTGCTGTTTGAAACTGAGTCTTCAAACAATCCACTGTCAAGAGAAATTTTCTCTTAGCAACAGCTCTGGCAACGATTGGAAAATCGAGACAATAACTTCAAGATTTTGATACTGCTTTTAGGCTTCCCCCAAGCCTTTGTGACCCAGAATGTTGCAAACTACTTGCGATAAGTAGATAAACAACAGACTTATCAAGCTG